>JAJEEZ010000095.1:0-4378 GCA_022820705.1 Candidatus Latescibacterota bacterium
TCTAGAATCCGCCGCGCCGCTTCGACCAACTCGGGGTGCTCCACCATCTGCAGCAGCGGCTCGCCGATCATCAGGAACTGGCAGGCCAGCCGATTGCAGCCTCCGGGGAACTCGGTGCGCTCCCACTCTGGCTCGATCTCCTGCTGCCGGAAGTCGATCTGGCGCAGGCCCTCGGCACCGAGGGGGTTGGGGATCAGAAAAAACCCGTTGCACTCGAAGTGGGCGAGCTGTTCGTTGGTAATGTCGAAGGATCCGTTCACCAGACATTCCCCACAACTCTCTCAAGGTCTAAACAACCTATCCAATCGAAGAAGCTGCGATGTTCGGGGGTCATCATTGGCGGGCCTTTGCTAAGCGTATGGCGAGCGTTAGATTGTGCCGGCGCAAGGTAGTAAATCTGATCTTGCCTTTCAAGGAAGGAGAACGCCATGGGATTTGAAGTGTACGATTGTCGCCGGGATATCCGCAACATTCTAGTGCGGCCGCAGATCCGCGCCCGCTTCTGCCGCTTAGAGCCAGGCACAGGGTCGCTCGACGCTTGGCACACACACGACTTGGGCGACGAGATCTTCATCATTTTGTCGGGTCGGGTGGAGTTCAAAATCAACGGCGAGGTGAAAGAAGTTGGACCGGGGCAAATGTGCTACGCCCTAACCGACGAGCCGCACTCGGTGCGAGTCATCGGCGACGAGCCAGTCTATATGTACCTCTCGGTGACGCCGCACATCCAGCCGACTCATACATTTTACGACGACAAGGGCGAGCGCCAGCCGCCCCACTTCAGGCCGTCGAGCGACTACGATACCACGACGGATTCGACCACGCCGGTGGCCGAGTTGATCGATGGCCACATCGATGTAGTGCGCTCCCTAGCGGCCCAAGCACAAGAGAGCGCGCGCATCCAAGAAAAGCGGGGACAAGAACTCAAGCAGGCCCTAATGGCTGGCGATATGGAAGCGGCCAGCCGCGTGCGCGAGGCCATGTGGGAACCGCTTTTGCAGCTTTTTAAGCAGACGAGCGCCGTGGCGGACGGCTGGAACGGATTGGTACCCCGGGCGGGGTCGGTCGATGCAGTATATTGAACCGCCTCAAAACCACCGCATGAGCGAACGCACTAATAGCCTTGGACAGCCGATCAGCTTTGCACTGCCGGATTGGACGCCACCATCTAGTCCTCCGAGAAAACGCATAGAAGGTCGCCTTTGTCGGTTGGAACCCCTGCAAGTCGATAGCCATCTCGACGACCTGTATCAGGCCAATGCCTCTGATACGGAAGGCAAGAGTTGGACCTACTTGGCATACGGCCCATTTCCCGACAAAGATAGCTATCTCGATTGGATGACCGAAACGTGTCTAGGTGACGATCCGCTGTTCTTTGCCATCGTCGATAAGCGTGTGGGAACAGCATGTGGCGTCGCGAGTTATCTCAACATCGCACCTACAAGCGGCGCTATTGAGGTGGGGCACATCCACTACTCCCCGCAACTACAGCGATCACCATTGGCCACCGAGGCCATGTACCTCATGATGATGAAGGCATTCGAGTTGGGCTATCGACGCTATTGTTGGAAGTGCGACAGCCTGAACCAAGCATCGCGGGCAGCCGCCCAACGGCTGGGATTTTCGTTTGAGGGGATTTTTCGCCAAGCAACGGTCTATAACGGGCGCAATCGGGACACTGCATGGTACGCAGCCATTGATTCGGAGTGGCCGGGGCTAGAGCAAGCCTTCCTGACTTGGTTAGCCCCAGGCAATTTTGACGAGCAGGGCAAGCAGCGATTGCGCCTCTCAGACCTCACCCGACCCATCCTCAAAAACCAAGGAAATAACTGATGAGCCAGATCATCCCCGAGCAATACATGTGCTACCGAGCCAAAGAAGCGCTCACCATCGACGGCCACCTCACCGAAGCGTCTTGGAAGCGCACCCCTCGCACCCCTTTGTTCGTCGATATCGAAGGGGACAAAAAGCCCCTGCCTCGCTTTGCCACTCGGGTCGCCATGCTGTGGGACGACGACTACTTCTACTTCGGTGCCGATATGGAAGAGCCGCATGTATGGGGCACGCTGACCAAGCGCGACTCGGTCATTTGCAATGACAACGACTTCGAGATTTTCATCGATCCAGACGACGATGGCGAGCACTACATGGAATTTGAAATCAACCCGCTCAACGTGGCTTGGGATCTCTATCTGCCCAAGCAATACAATCGCGGCGGCGAGGCCGACTGGGGCTTCGACTTTGAAGGCATCAAACACGCCGTGCAGATCGACGGCACCCTCAATTGCTCGGACGATGTGGATCGGGGCTGGTCGGTGGAGGTGGCCATCCCTTGGCGCAGCATGGAAAAATACGCCGGTACCTCCTGTCCTCCCAAGCCCGGCGACCGCTGGCGGGTCAACTTCTCCCGCGTCGAATGGGAGTTCGAGCGCTACAAGGGCGGTTATTTGAAAAGGGAAGGCGTCCCCTGCGACAACTGGGTGTGGTCGCCAATGGGCGTGATCAATATGCACGAGCCCCACATGTGGGGATACGTGCAGTTTTCCGCCATCACCGTAGGCGAAGGAGGAGACGCATTTTCGGCGACAGCGGCGGCGCGGTCGGCACCGGAAGCACCGTAGCTGCGTGGACATCGCAGCCTTTGCTGTCAGGCACTGAGGAAGTGTCCTTTATACTCCAGACGCAGCCACTCAGCGCAGTGGGTCAGTCGTGAGTTATGATCTTCCACTTCTTCTTCTGCATCGGAATCACATATCCAGACCCTTCAGGTGCTTCCCTGTGTTCCCGAGCCTCGCGCGTGATCTCCGGCCACCAATGTAGGAAGTGCATAACTTGGGTCCAGATTTTCTTTTCTGGATATTGGCTAGCGAAAAAAAAGGCCGTCAAGCCCGACTCACGCCAAGCAGCCCTTTCGGCCCGATTCCGAGAAATCCGAATATCGCCCGAGATCACGATCCATTCCCCCTCACGGCCTAATGCTTCAAGCCAAGTGACATCCTCTGTCTGCTGATTAAAACGGACTCTAAGGTGTTCTACCGTCCAGTCCCCTCGTTCTACACGGTCATCTAGGGCAATCAACGCCGCAGCTAGACGGTGAGAGATGTTGTTGTCGAGGAAAAACCTCACGCTGCTAATTGTGCCTCGTATGTGACAGCATCGCTTACTTCCTTAGGAGTGGCATCGTACCACCAAGCGACCCGGTCTATGTCTTGCTCGGCTCGATAGGTGCGACTCAGTAGACGAGTGCGGACACCGCTGGGATCGCATATCGGTGCTCCGAAACTACGAGTAGGTTCGATGATGACTGTGCTCTCCCGGCCCATAGGATGCCAACACACCGGGGCACCTGTTTCCGAAAAATCCAGCTCGTTGTCGGGCAGAAAAGTCCTGACAAAGTCCTTAAAATACTGCTCGTCGGCGACGATATCGTGCAGTGCCGCCTCTTCCACTTGCTGGAGGATACGGCGGCCATCTGTGCGAAAGCTGCGCTGCGAAAATGGATGCGAATGGCCGGTGATCTGAGCTGCTTTGTGCGAGGCAATGCGCAAGATCGACCACGGTACCCCCTTATCGCGAAAACCCCGCAAGGCTCGGACTTCGATAAGATCGACAAAGCGCAAGATAGGGCCTTCCCCGGCCTCCGTTGAAGCAAACACGGGCGGCAACTTGTGGCGGAATCCATTCCGGGTGTAACTATAACCCCGCGTCCAACGCCGAATAGTGCTAGCGGGAACACCCGTCAGCCGGGCTGCTTCCGCCACACTATAGACGCCATGCCCGATATATAAGTAATCTGCCATTTTGTGCTCCTTTTTCCCCAGGTCTTTTACCTTAAGATACATAGAGCTACCGCGTCAATGCCACGCTGGCTTGTACCTGTCTATCTCATTACCCCTCATCCGCGCCCACTCGGCGCATATATCGAGTGTACGCCCCTCGCAACGCTATCCCCAACACCAGCGCCACCAGTCCCCCAACCAACGCCACCGTCCAGCGCCCCACGTAAAATCCCGAAAACCCAATAATACCCCCTCCCACGGCCACCGCACCAAGCAGGGCGAGACCTAAGCCGTGCGCGATCGGTGCGCCGCCACCAGTCTCAACGCCCGCCTTTTGCGCGATCGGCCCCCACCATCCCATCGGCCGCGCCTCTTTGTAAAAAGCCAAGAGTTTTTCCTCTGACTCTGGCTCGGTGCAAAGCGCCACCGTGATCCAGAGCAGGCACGTCGCGGCAATCGACGAGAGCACCACCACATACGCCGCATCCTGCCCTGCATCGATCAAATGGACGAAAACCACGTACTTATTCAGGAGAAAGACCACCGGCCCGCCGAAAGAGGCGGCCAGCCGCGCCTTGCCGTTAAAGCGCCACCACCAC
>JAJEEZ010000021.1:0-10353 GCA_022820705.1 Candidatus Latescibacterota bacterium
GCATGGCTCGTCGAAGTCACCCACAGTCACGGACGTGTGGATGATCTCGTCTTCCGCGAGGTCGAAGATCACGGCTTGCTCTGGGGTGGCCGACTCGTCGTTGGGCATTGAGATGATCGGCGTGATGGCCAGTTCGTAGTAATAGGTGCTCTCGCCGAACTGCTCGCCGTCGTAGCCCCAGCCGAAAGTGATAAAGTCGCTGCCATCTACAAACCACTCCAGCGCCCGCACCGGGCGGTAGAACTGATAGGCACCTTCCACCGGCGGCACGGCCCATTTGTAGCTAAAGTTGTTGGCCGGCTCGCCTTCAAGGTTGTGCTCCTCGGTCGGCGTGTGGTCGGGGTTGACCTCTACTTCCCAAGCGTCGTCCTGCCAGAAGGCCGAGGGGTTTTCGCGGTCCAAGTTGTGGACATTGTCGAAGACCTCGGTCGCGTAGTAGAGCTTATTTGCGCTGTCGTTCCAGCCGATGAGATGGCGGATATTGATGTCGCTGACATCGATCTCGCCACGGCCCACGGGCTGGATGTCGGCCACCGGCGAATAGAGACGGTCGTTGCGGATCGTGTACGGATCGATCGGCACGACGTCCCAGTCCGACAAATCGCCGTCCATGGTGGGGACGAGGTTGTCGGGGAACTGCACGGCGAAATAGAGCTCGCCGGCAGGCGCGTGGCCAAAGGACGTACCGCACATGCCCATGACCAAAGCTGCCGCTAAAACAAATTTGGTTCGCTCTTGCATAGCGAAAACCCTCCTTAGGAGAAGTGAGAAATGCTGTGTAAAAAAACTGCACTAAGGGTCTAGGGCCAAGCCCAAAGATGACGTAAGTCTAAAAAAAAAAAAACTTACGTGTCAAGCATTTCCTCGCTTTTCCACAAAAAAATACGGGCGAGGGAATAAAACCCTCGCCCGTTGCCACAGCACCAAATTGTATGTGTTGGTCAATAAGCGACTGAGAGAATACCAGCGCGTTCTTCCTTCTCTTCTAGTTGCAACCGCCAGATATAGGTGCCCGGGGGCACGAGCTGTTGGGCGTCGTCGCGGCCATCCCAGCGATGGGCGAATTCGCCGCTGCGTGCGGTGATGGGCGGCAACTCGACTACGAGTTGGCCGGCGAGATTGTAGATCGCTAGGCGCACTGGGCGGCTAGCCGTAACTTCGCGCAGCTTGTAGGCGATTTCCACGGTCTCGTTCACTCCGTCGCCGTTCGGGGTAAGCGGGTTGGAAGTCACGGCAATATCGACGAGGAGCCGGCCGCCGACGGGGGTGTTGACGGCGAGGGCGTCGCCCGAAAAGCGAAAGGTGGCGTTGCCCGGACGAACTTGCTGTTTGATCTGGTCGGGGTCGTTGCTGTCGAAGACCCAGCCCGAAAATTCGGTGCCAAAGCGCAAGATCGGCACGACAAAGCTCACTTCGAGCTGTTTAAAGCTGTCGTCTTCGCCTTGCAAGCGGGGGAAGGACACCACAAAGTGGTCGGCTTGGATATCTGGGACAAAATCGTTCAAGTCGAGTTCGGTGCCGTCGCGTTTGACCTTAGAGATGGATTGGACTTGGGCGTGGGTGCGGATCTCCAGTCGGTCGAAGCCGGTGTCATCGGCGCTAAATTCCGGTCGGACGACGTACGTAAATTCCGTGGGCGCGAAAGAATCGACGGCAATGGGCCACACCTCGCCGAGGATTTGGCGGGCGGCTGGTGCATCGCCGAATTGGAGCGTAAATGAGCGAATGCGGGGTGCAGTGGTAAAGGTGGAGAATAGGCGAAAGGCGAGTTGGATGTAGCGGCTCGGCCCAGGCGACAAAAGCGGCGTGCCGTCGCGCCACGCTTCAGCCGGCTCGTCGCTGTCGCGCAAGCCCGCAGCAAAGTCGTAGGGCGGCGACCAGAAGCTCCAGTTGTCGGTGTCGTACACGGTGGGCAGGCGGCCGGACGGGTCGAGCTTTTCGTACTCGGCCAAGGTGATCGGGCGGATGTCGCCGTTGATGTTTTCGTCGAAGTAGAGGCTGGGATCGGGGGTGTTGCCGGTGCGAGTGCGAACCTCGATGCGGGTGCCCTCGGGCACGTCGGCATCCCAGCGAATTTTGCCCCAATTGATTGGCTGGCCAAAGTCGAGGATCTGGGTGACGAGGACGGTCTCCTCGACAAAGCCCTCGCCGTACACCTCGAATTCGGCGACCTCCCAGTCGCGCAAAGGGAAGGCTTGAGCCGTGATCCAGCGGATTGACTCGGTGGGGAAGCGCAGTTCGATTACTGGATCGAGATTTTCACGATTGGATTCGAGCACCGTGAGCTGGGGATCTTGGTTGCGCACCCAGCGCAGACCCTTGGTGACGCGGCTGACTTTGTCACAGGGGCTGTTGGCAAAGCGCGCACTGTTGTCGCCGACGCGGATTTCATACCAAGCGAGAAAGTTGCTGGCAAAGCTATCTACGCCAAAGGTTTCCAAAGGGGGACGAGGCTCGGTAAGTTCATTGATGAGCAATAGGTCGTCCTCTTGGCCGAGGCGGGGAAAGAAGCGGATGCGGTTGACGGGCACGGCCGCACGAAAATCTATGACCACGGAATTTTTCCAGCCTTCGCCGGTTACCCCGGCGATGATTCTGCCGCCGCTGAAGATGCCCTGGCCTGGAGTGAAGCGGCGGAAGTGGGCGGTGGTCACATCGCCATCGAATTGCTTCTTGACTACGGGAGTATGATTATCGACGGCACCACAGCCATCGGTGGTCTGGGCTTCGCCGCCGATATAAGGCAGGGGAATTTTAATGGACGAGGAATTGGGGTCGGTCAGGGTCAGGTTGACCGCCGGGTCAATGAAGCGCGGCCCGATGGCGTTGTCGGCAAAGTCGATGAGGGTGTCGGCAGCCACGCCGTGGGGCGTAACGCCCACGGGTTCGGTGCTCACGAGCTGACCCTCGAGATCGAAGAGCCAGTACTCGCCGGCTCCTTCTTCAGACAACAGATTGAGCCAAGGGTTGCCCTCGTCGCCCCCGACGCGAAATTCTCCCCGGCTGTGCGCTGGCGCAATCGACAGGACGAGCAGGAAACACGAAGCAATGATATACTGCATGGCGTCTCTTCCTTGAGATGTCGGTAATATAAAGAAAGGAGAGGTAGGTTTGGCAAGTTCGGATATGTGCATAGCACACCGCATTTAACTTGATTTATGGCTGTATTTTGATTGTTTTATGCAGCAAATGGCACGGAGAATGGACATGAAAGCGCATTGTGCCGCAGTCGGCCTTGTCTTAGTGCTCTGGCTGCCGAGCGGAAGTTGGGCTCTCGACACGGTCTCTATTGGAGAGGGCGGCGACTTGGACTGGCAGGGCGAAGGCGAGGCAATCGTCATCACCATTGACGCCGAGCACCGCTCCCCCTTGAACCCCAACAACCTGCTGGTGGGCAACGCGCCTGGCGACTTAGTCGAATTCGCCCGCGATGACTTTCCCCGCAGCATCCTGCCCCTGCGCATTGCCGAGGGGGACAACGTGGCCGTCGGCACCATCGAACGCGGCGGCGATATCGACTCGCCCAATGTCTTCGACTTCAGCGGCACGTTCAAGCCGCTCGACTTGGAGATGATGCTAAAGGAGTTGCTGTCGGACGAGCCGGGCGGCGAGTTGTTGGCCTTTGAGCGCAAGAATCAGAATTCCCTCGGCATCCTAGTCTTGCTCAACTTAGGAGCGCGCTTCGGGGTAGAGCGAATCCGCATCTATCCGCGCAACACGGTCGTGCCCTCGCCCTCGACCCCCTTCCAAAACGATTACCTGCGGGCCTATGAGCTTTTTACCAACGACGGCCTGAACCTGACCAGCGAGAACACGCCTATCTGGAGGCCGCTAATCGCCGAAACCGACAACCAGGTCGCGGTTATCGACGTGCCGCTCGACCCACCGCGCTACGTCCAGCACCTGCGCTTGCGGGCGACTTCGCCGATAGATTTTGAGATCGACGAGATCGAGATTTTCGGCAAGGGCTTTCTGTCGCGGGCCCAATACGTGTCGGACATTTTCGACGCCGGGCAACCTGCCGTGTGGGGCACGCTGCGCTGGGTGGAAGAGGTGTTGGGCGATCCGCGCTTCTCCAGCGCGCAGATCCGCACGCGCACGGGCACAGACATCTCGCCCTTTGTGTACACCCGTCGGCTGCGCGGCAAGCAAGACGCCGACGACATTCCTTTTTCGCTGGAAAACCCCGGGGAAGAGATGGGCCTAGCCGAATACCGGAAATTTCCCCAAAAGGCGGGGCAGACGCCCATTACCGATGCCGCAGGCCGCGAGTGGATGGCCGGGGCTGTGACCGACGACCTGATCAATTGGAGTCCCTTCAGTACGCCTTATCCGGCAGACGCGGCCAACGGTCCGGGTCTGCCCATTGTCTCGCCCAGTCCGCGCCGCTACATGCAGTTTGAGGTCGTTTTTAATAGCAGCGACCTGGAGGCCGCGCGAGTGATCAAGTCGCTGAGCTTCGACTTGTTGACGCCGCCGTTTGCCGACGGCTTAGTCGGCGAGGTTTTTCCGCGCGAGGTACAGGTGTCTGAGGAAGTGCCCTTTACCTTTGCCGTGCGCGCCGCTATGGGCACAGACGACCTGCGCGGTTTCGACACCATTGAGATCGACACACCCGCGCGAGTGTCGAGTATCGACGCGGTGCAGATCATCGATGGCGCTGGCGCGGTTGTGGCCGAGCATCAATTCGACAGCCTCGACGCGGCTAGTGGAGAGTTCGCCATTGCCGAGGTGGCCGACGACCGCTTTGCCGTGCGCTTCCCCATGGTGGCCGACGACCAGACGCAGGTGCATATCCGCTTCCAGACCAACGTGCTGACGTACAGCACCAACTTCACCGCGGCGGCGCGGCTGACGACCGAGCCGGGTGCCGCCCAAGTCATCGACCCGGGCAATGTGGCCTTTTTGGGCGCAGGGGATGAGGACGCGTTTTCCGGTACCACGGTACTAAGCCCGTCCGTATTGGCCGAAGGGCAACTCTTGGGTCAAGTGCAGGCAGCACCCAATCCCTTTACCCCCAATGGCGACGGCATCAACGACGAGGCGATCATCCACTACAACCTGCTGGCGCTGAGCTCCCCGCGGCCGGTCGAGGTCGCGCTCTACGACTTGAGCGGCCGGCGCGTACGCGTCCTCTTTGACGACGAAGAGGCCAACGGTCGTTACACAGACAAAGTGTGGGATGGCCGCGACGACCAAGGCCAGCTAGTTCCTCCGGGCCTGTACGTAGCTCGCGTCTTTGTCTCTGGGGATTCGGGCGACGCCCAGCAGAGCCGCGTCGTCGGCGTGGCGTACTAAGAAGTCAGCGCCCCGCTGCACAGCCGAGGAAACGCTGTACCAGGGGCGGTTCGCGAACCGTCCCTACACCACCTCCTCTTACCTCACTCCCTCAACTGCTCAATCATCTTCCGCACCCGCAGGTCATCGGGTGCCTCTGCCAACACCTGCCGCGCCTTTTCCGCATCCCCTGCTCCCCGATAGGCGTCCGCCAGCTTGAGCCACAAGATCGCGTCCTCGGGCCGCCGCTGTACCGCTCCCGCCAAATAGTGCTGCGCCTCGGCAAATTGCCGCTGCTTTAGAAAGGCCGTGCCGAGGTTGTTCCACACGCGGGCGTCCGTGGAGTCTATGGCCAAGGCTTGGCGAAAGACGCTCAGCCCTTCGGCAAAGCGCTCCTGCATCAAGAAGGTGGTGCCGAGGTTGTTGAGCAGCCCGAGGTGTTCAGGTAGGGTCGCTAGACCGCGACGATAGGTTTCTGCGGCTTGGTCGAAGGCGCGGTTGCGGGTGTGGATGGCCCCCAGCCGCAGATGGGCGGCGACAAAGGTCGGGGCTAGTTCGGTCGTGCGCTGATAGGCCGCGGCCGCAGCGTCCCATTGTCGCAGGTGTTCGTGCAACTCGCCCTTGCGGTAGTGTCCCACGGAGTGGTCAGGCAGCGCGGCAAGCAACCCGTCGTACAGGCGCACGGCCTGTTGGAAGCGGCCCCGGCGGATGGCGTCTTCGGCTAGTTTGAAACTCAGTTCGGGCAAGACGCGCCGCACTTCTATGTCTTCGGACCGTAGCCGAGCGGCTTTGCCCATCTGTGCGAGGGCTTCGGAGTACTCGCCGCGCCGCTCGTGTATCAGCCCTTCGAGCGCGAGGTGTCGCGCCGCCCAAGCGCGCGCTAGCTGTGGCGTCGCGGTCGGATGCACAAATTCCAAATCGGCGCGGCGAACAGCCGCTAGATCGGCGAGGGAAAACAGCCCGCGCCCGCGACTCAGGTCGCGGTACAGGCCCCTCGGAGCCGCAAATTCCAACCGGGCATTGTCGTCGGTGTTGAGCGGAGCGTCGCCGGCTAGCTTTTGGATTCCTTGGTGTCCCATGACATACGAGCAGAGCAAGTCGAGTGCGTCGCCCCCGCCACTGCGCGCCAAGTCGCGCCGCACGCCGGGCCGCTCCAAGCGCGTAGCGAGCCGGTCCAACCCCACCTCCACCGGCGCGGTCGAGCCGACGAGCAGATAGTCGATCCCAGGCATTAGCTCCCACATGGCCACGTGTGGAAAGGCGTCGGCAAAGGTAGCGACAATGGTTTGCACATCTTCCGGCTCTAGCGCGTAGGCTTGGAGCCAAACGCCGATTAATCCTCCCGGCGCGAGCTTTTGGCGGCAGTCGTGGAAAAATTCGCGGGTGAATAGATCGGCCATGCCGGCAATCCACAAGCTCGAAGGTTGCGAGATGATGACGTCGTAGCGGTCTTCAGCAAGCGAGAGGTGATTGCGGCCGTCGCCGACGATCATCCGCGTGCGCGGGTCGGCGAGCGCATCTTGGTTGACCTCGCTGAAGAGTTCGGTCGCCTCCACGACCTCGGGCGACAGTTCGACGCAGTCGATAGCCGCGACCGGGTGGCGCTGGGCCGCGCCCAAGCTGATGCCGCAGCCGAGGCCGATCAGCAGCACTTGTTGGGGATCCTCGTGCAGCAGCAGCGGCAGGTGTGCCAAAAGCGAATGCGAGCGCAAGTCCTTGCCCTGCGATGAGGCGACCACCTTGCCGTTGACCCGCATGAAGCGCTCGCCGCGCAAATCCCACACGGTCACTGTCGCGGTCATGCCTTCCTCGGCATAGAGCAAGCGACGACCTTGCCCAATAGCCTGAGCCACGCCTTGCCCGGCGAGGCGGGCCGCGCTCTGGTACTGCCCGGCGTAGAGGTACGGGGCGCTGTTGAGCAGGGCCACGTCCCAAGCGGGGAGGCGCGAAACCGCTAGGGGCAAGAGCAGCATACCGGGTGCCAACACGCGGAATAGTGGACGGCTCAACAAGCCGTCGCGCCAGAGGAAATAAATTCCCAGTCCTATGTTGAGCGTGGTAGCTGCGAGAATGCTCGCCTGCACCCCGATGAGCGGGATCAAGAGGAAGCCTCCGGCAAAGGCTCCCAGCACGGCTCCCAGTGTATTGGCTGCGTACGCGTCGCCGACCGACTTGCCCACCTTGGCGAGGTGCCGAGTGTAGAGCTTGGCCGCGGCCGGGAAGATGCCGCCGGCCGCAAAAGTCGGCAGGAACATGAGGCCGAATGCCATGAGAAATTCGCTCAGATGCAGCAACCCAAAGGAGCCAGCATAGCGGTTGACCAACTCGACGACCGCGAGGGGCAGCAGTCCAAAGAGCGGCTCAACCAGCAGGGCCGTTAGGCCGACAGCCAGTTCCAAGATGGCGAGAGTGCGAAACAGCCGCGCACGGCGGTCGATCCACCCGGCCAACACCATGCTGCCCAGCCCCAGCCCACAGATAAAGGCCACCAGCATCAAGGTAAACGCATACACAGAGGAGCCGATGAGCAGCGAGAGAGTGCGCGTCCAACTCACCTCGTAGATCATGGAAGCAAAACCCGTCAGCCCCAGTGCCCAAAGCGCGGCCACATCGCCGCGACTTGGCGCAGGCTTCGACGACTCGACTGAGCCCGACGAAGTCCTAGGCTCAGCCGAAGGTTCGTCCGCCGGTGCGCTGACGGACGGCGCATCGGGGAGGGCAAAGGCCAGCGCACCGATGAGCAAATTGGCCCCGGCCGCCGCCCACAGCGTAGTCTGCACCCCGAGGGCAGGTACCAACAGGAACCCCGTCAGCGCGGCCCCCAGCGCAGCCCCAAGGGTGTTGAGCGCGTAGAGTCTCCCCAAGTCGCGCCCCATGCTCTCTAGCCGTTGGGTCGTAAAGCGGCTCAAAAGCGGCAGCGTCGCGCCCATCAGCGTAGTGGGCAGCGCCAACAGGGCCGCCGATACGAGGAAGCGCCCCACGCCGAGCCAGACGCCGGTTCCATCTAGCCCGTGATAGAGCCAGCCATAGACCGGCTCTAGGGCATTGAAGGCCGGCACCATGGCCAAGCCGCAAAGACCGATGAGCACTTCTAGATAGGCATATGCACGTAGGGGGCGGCCCGTGCGGTCGGCGAGGCGTCCGGCCACCCAACTGCCCAGCGCCAGCCCGGCCATAAACGCGGTCAGCACCGTAGCTGACGTAAATACCGTATTGCCCATGGCGAGCCGAAAGAGCCGCATCCAAGTGATTTGATAGATGAGGGCGCAGGCTCCAGAAAAAAAGAACAGCCCGAAAACAGCCCAGCGGCTCGCGTGTTGCATAAATAAGTCGCTTTCTGCGGATCAATCGCCAAAAAGTTGTTCGATCTGGGCTTCCATTTCCCGCCGCGCCACCTTTTCCATGCGGTAGGCGCGCTGGCTGCGGCTAAAGGCCGCAAATTGGGACTCCGCGTCGGTTTGGCGTCCAGTGCGTTGGTAGAGGTGCCCGAGGAACAGATGAGCCTGATAGTCGCGCGGCGCAATTTGGAGCAAATGCTCAAACAGGGGCACGGCCTCGGCATAGCGCCCTTGGCGGGCGTAGAGCATCCCCAAGCTCCAATGGGGATGCGCGGCCTTGGCGTCGAGCGCAATGGTGCGGCGCAAGAGTTTTTCTGCCTCCACTAGCCGGTCCGTCTGCCCGAGGGCCATGCCCGTCCCTTGTTCAAGTTGGATGAGCAAGTCGGCGAGGCGGGTTGGATATTCGGTCACATGCGGCTCGCGCTGCACGAGTTGCTCTAATTCGGCAATGGCCTCGCGGTTTTGTCCCTGCTCCGCGTACAGGCGGGCCAGTTGATAGCGCACGAGCGTTGAGTCTGGGTTCAGTTCGAGCGTGCGGCTATACGCTTGGGCGGCGCGTTGGGGTTGATCTGCCATCAGGAGGGCGTAGCCAAGGCCGCCGTGCGCGGCTGCCCAGTTGGGACGCGCCGCTGCGACCTCGGAGTACGCGGCCGCGGCCTCGTCGTAGCGCTGCGCGAGCAACGCGGTGTGGCCGAGGAGAAAGCGCACGTCCGCGTCGTGAGGCTGCGTTTTAAGGTAGCGCCGATAGAGTTCAATGGCCTTGTCGTAGCGCTTGGCCTCGCCGTGGAGCGCCGCGAGTGCAAGGAGTGGGTCGGCGAAAGTGGAATCGCGATCAATGGCGTGGCGGTAGTGGCGAGCAGCGTGGGCTGGCATGTCCCGTTCCTCGTACGCGTAGCCGAGATAGTAGTGCTCGTGGGCATCGCCCTCTAGGTCCATCGCGCCCGTGGCCACATTGCAAAAAACCAACAGGGCGGCACAGGCGGCGAGCGCGGGCCAAGGACGGTGCCATAGGGTGCGTACCCCACACGCTGCAAACAGCAACAGCACGGGCACGGCTGGCAGGCGATAGCGCCCGGTGACGAAGAACAGGACCACGGAAAGCGCATAGCAAGCCACAAAGAGCGCCAGCAAGCGCCCCTCGGGAGACTCAGAGGTCCGCAGAACGGCGAAAAGTCCCAAGAGCGCCAGCGGAGCGATCAAACCAAAGGGAAACGCCAGTCCCTTTTTCCACAGCAGGATCGACAAAAGCGAAGAGTCGTTGCGGGCGAAGTAGAGGTCGCGATTGCGCGGAATTTCGTCGCCGCGCAGAAATAGGTAGCCCTTGTACGCCAGCAAGCTCGTGAAATCGAGCGGCGCAGAGGTTATGTATTGCCAAGATTGGGCAAAGAAGTAGCGCGACTTGGCCGAAGGCTGTTCAATACCGGCGCGGTGCTCGGGCATTTCCACCAACTCGACCCAATCCCGCCCTGGGCGAATGCGGGTCGTTTGCTCGTAGTCGGCGTTGTTGCCGATGTAAAAGTTGATGCCTGCGTTGTGCGAGATGAACACTAGATCGCCGCCGACCACCCAGTTGCGATACGCAACCGGCGCGATGACCAGCGCACAGCCTAAGAGCAGAAAAGCCGCCGGGCGCAGCCGCCGCTGCCGCCAGTAGAGATAGCCCAACAGCACGGGCGCAAAGAGCAGTACGTTGGCCACGGCGAGCGCGGACAGGCCCAGCAGCACACCGGCGGCTAGC
>JAJEEZ010000314.1:0-3730 GCA_022820705.1 Candidatus Latescibacterota bacterium
CAAGGCACCTGAGCAAGTCGTACCACGCCAAGATCATTGTGCGGGTGTGCAGTCTGGTAAGCACAGTGCAAGAGGCTCCTCCATCCCGACTTGCACTGTTCGGCTTTGGGCTGTCTATCTAAGCTATTGTCGAGCGAAAAATGCCTTTTAACTTTATAACTCTGCCGTCGTATTTTTAGAAGCGAGCTTTTGAGGATTGATCAATCAGGAGAAATTCCATGCGTAACGATTACCTTTGAACTGCCGGAAGATGTATTTTCGTCGGTGTGGAAAGACCCCGACCATTTCGCCAAAGAGCTGCGTTTGGCTGCCACTGTCAAATGGTACGAGATGGGGCTAATTTCCCAAGGTCAGGCGGCCGAGATTTCCGGACTATCCCGTAGCCAATTCGTCTCGGCTCTGGGCCGATTCGAGGTCTCCGCATTTCAGTATGACGTTGCCGAAGTAACAGAGTAAGTAAACCGTAAACCATGACCCCACCCCTCGCCCAAGCCGTCCTCACCCCCGAAAATCAAGCATTCTTTGAACAGCAGGGCTATCTCCTCGTCGAAGATGCCCTATCGCCCGACGCGCTCGCCGAACTCAACGCGGCCACCGACGCGCTCTACGCGCGCGACGCCGACACCGGCCGGCTCGAAAAGAGCGGCAAGCTCAACATGCGCAACTGCATTGTCGAGCACCCCGCCTTCCTCCAGCTCCTCGACTGGCCCACCACGGTCCCGCTGGCGTGGCAGCTCCTCGGCTGGAATATCCAGATGCTGACCTCGCACTTGATCGTCCTGCCTTCGGGCGACGAGCCGGCTGAAGACGAGAAAAACAAGCTCGGCTGGCACCGCGATGGCGGCACCTCGCCCCGAGATATGAGCGAGCCGCACCCGCGGATTCTGCTCAAGATCGCCTACGCCCTCAGCGACCAGACCGCCCCGGCCTCGGGGGCCACTTGGATCGTGCCTGGGTCCAATCGCCTGCTCGGACGCCCGGCCACGAACCCCGAGACTGGGCTGCCATACGGCGCACAGGCGATGAATATCCGCGCTGGCTCGGCCTTCCTGTTTGAGCAGCGCACCTATCACTCCATCGGCCACAACTGGGCGGGCTTTCCGCGCAAGACCGTGTTCTTTGGCTATGGTTATCGCTGGGTCAAACCCATGGACTACATCGCCATGCCCGACGAACTCGTCGCCCGCTGTAATCCGATCCAAAAACAGCTCATTGGCGTCGTTGGAGATCCCCTGAGCTACTACTTACCCCAGGACGAAGACGTGCCGCTCAAGGCGCTCGTCGAAGCGGAAGCTAGTCAATAGAGGAGCACACATGGATATCGGACGCGCATTGGACGCCTTGGGTGCCCACCAAGGCGTGCTGACCGAGCAGAACAGAAACGATCTCGACGAGAAGGGCTACACCGTACTCCCGGATATCATCGACGATGAGTGGCTCGCAGGACTGCGCACCCGCTTTGAGGAGCTGTGTGAAAAAGAAGGGATCCACGCCGGTATCGAAGTCCATCAGGAGCAGGGCACTCGCCGCCTCTCCGACCTCTGCAACAAAGGACCGGTCTTTGACCGCGTCTATACCCATCCCAAAGTGCTGGCCGCTGTCCACCACGTCATTGACCGCCCCTTCAAGCTCTCCTCGCTCAACGCCCGCGACGCCCTGCCCGGCGAGGGATTACAGGGCCTGCACGCCGACTGGGGCGCAGACTACGACGGCCAGTTTCACGTCTGCAACTCGATCTGGCTGCTGGACGACTTCAGCGAGGAAAACGGCTGCACTCGGCTGGTGCCCGGCTCGCACAAGGGCCAGCACCCTAGCAAAGTCCTAACAGACGCGCAAGCACCCCATCCCGATGAAGAACTGCTCATCGCCCCAGCCGGCACGGTCGCCGTCTTCAACAGCCACACGTGGCACGGCGGCACCCGCAACCAGAGCAAGGACCTGCCGCGCCGCGCCATGCACTGCTACTTCACCGCCCGCGAGCACGGCCAGCAACTCAACCAGCGCGAGTACCTGCGCTACGAGACCTGGAAGCGCATCTCGCCAGCGGCGCGCTATATCCTCGATGTGGATGTAGAGTAGTTTGCGGCGACCTGCCTAAATCGTTCGACTAAACCCGAGGAGGAGGTAAATGCAGCTCTCACATTCGGTCGTTGACCTGTGCATCGTGTGCAGCAACTTTGAAGAATCGCTGACGTTTTACCGAGACAAACTGGGGTTTGAGGTGGTGCTCGACATCGACATTCCCGAAGACCTAGCCACGGGGATCGGGCTGGCACCGCAAGGCTTCAGGCAGGTGCGCTTGCAGGCGGGCGAGACGCTGATCAAGCTGATGGATATCGCCGCGCCGCCGCCGCAGCGAACTTCCCAATTTGCCGCTGGGGTGCGCTGGCTCACCTTCTTCGTCTCCGACGTGAAGGCGGAGTGCGCTGCATTGCAGGCGAAAGGCGTGGAATTTCTGTCTGAGCCGATGGCTGCCCCAGATACGCCGGGCGTCGTCTGTACCCTAGATCCCGACGGGATTCTCATCGAACTCGTGCAACGATGAGAAGCACTCGGGGATGAGGCTCACGCCGTCAGCTCTGTAGCGGCGCGCACGGATCGCTAAAAACAAATGGGCATCCTCGACCGCTTCTCCCTCCTCGACCGCAATCACGACTTGGTCGTCGATGGTGGGTACTCGCTCTGGTAAGCTAGTCGTAATACTTCTCTGTCAAGCTATCGCAGCAGGATGAGCTTGCGCGTCAAGACCACTTCGTCAGTCACCAGTCGATACAGATACAGGCCGCTGGCCACCGAGCGACCCGCGTCGTCGCGGCCATCCCAGCGGAGCCGGTGAAAGCCGGCCTGCTGCAGCCCGTGGCGCAGAATCGCCACCCGTTGCCCGGTCAACGAAAACATTTCTAAGCGCACGGGCCCTGCCGCGGGTAAGAAATAGGCCAGTGCCGTTTGACTGTTGAACGGATTGGGGGCGTTCTGCGCCAACTGCGGGCTGTTGGGCAAGGCTACCCGCTTGCCACGGCCGTTTTGGAACGCATCGAGAAAACTAGCGAGGGGCGACGCTTGCCCGGCGGCGGTAAAGGTCGCCGACTCCAGCCCTTCCACCGTGGCCTCTACCGTGTTCGTCCCCAGTTCGCTGCCCAACGTCAGCCAGGTTCGGGCGCGACCATTGGCAGCGGTAGTATCCGTGGTGGTCGAGAGCGTCCCCTCACCAGCGGTCACCGCAAACGTGACGGCTACCCCGGTCATGGCGGCACCATTCTCATCCGACACTAAAACCACCAACGGCTTCGCGAGTCGTTGGCCGACCGCGCCTTCTTGGTCGTCGCCGCAGACCTTAGATAGGCTGTGGGACATGGCTGGCTCGGTGGCGGTAGCCGTAAAGGTCTCGGAGTCTAGCCCCTCCACGGAGACCGCCACCGTGTTCGTCTCTGGCTGGCTGCCCAGCGTCAGCCGGGTAGTGGCTTGGCCGTTGGCAGCGGTGATGGCCGTGATAGACGCCTTGGCGGCCTTGAAAATACAAGGGTTGGCGTCGGCGATGGCCGAGAGCATTCCCCCGCCGGAGGTCACGGTAAACGTGACACGTGCTCCAGCCATCGCCGCGCCATGTTCATCGGACGCGAAGACGACAAACGGCTCGGCCAGTTGGGTGCTAGCCGCTCCTTCTTGGTCTTCCCCGGAGACTTTATCCAAACTGTGGGGCATTGCGTATCCGGCGAAGGGTATGACGGCT
>JAJEEZ010000205.1:0-3396 GCA_022820705.1 Candidatus Latescibacterota bacterium
CAGGATCCCGTGCATCGGATGCGGTTGCTGGACGGGTGGGCGTTGACGCGCTACAAAGACTGCGACGCGGTTTTGCGGGACCACGTCCGATTCTCCAATGCCATCCCCAGCGTGGTGCGCGAACAGACCGGCCTCATCAGCCTGCTGCACCAAGATCCGCCCGAGCACACGCGCCTGCGGGCACTCGTCTCGCCGGCGTTAGCGCCACGCGCCATTGAAAAGCTGCGCTTTAGAGTGGAACAGACCGCCGAACAGTTGCTCGACGCGGTCGTCGGCCAGCGCTGCTTCGATCTGATCGCCGCTTTGGCGTACCCGTTGCCGATTACGATCATCGCCGACATGATGGGCGTCCCGCCCAAAGACATGGACCGCTTCAAGGATTGGTCCAACGACCTCGCGCTCAGCGTTGAACCGTTTTTGCCTGAAGACGCAATCGAGCGCGTTGGCCGCGCCGCGGAAGAATTGACCGAGTACTTTGAGTCCATCATCGCCGTGCGGCGACAGGAGCCGAGGGACGATCTAATCAGCATCCTGCTAGCCGCTGAAGAGGAAGGCAGCAAGCTGACGCACGACGAACTCATCAAGACGCTAATGCTGTTGCTGGTTGCTGGGAACGAAACGACTCGGAACCTGATCGGTAACGGCATGTTGGCGCTGCTATCGAACCCAGATCAACTGCAACGCCTGCGGCACAACCCAGACTTGCTGGATTCAGCCGTCAAGGAACTTTTGCGCTACGACCCGCCGGTTCAGCTCGACGGGCGGGTTGTGCGCCAGGATGTGGAGATTAGCGGCAAGCACATTCGCGCTGGGCAACTGGTCATTTCTTTAATCGGCTCAGCCAACCGCGACCCAGCAGTCTTTGAACAGCCGGACATGCTGGACATTGGCCGCAAGGGCACGAGCCACCTCTCGTTCGGCCGCGGCATCCACTACTGCTTGGGCGCGTCGTTGGCCGAGATGGAAGGCCGCATTGCGTTCAAGACCATACTGCGGCGGTTTCGGTCGCTGCGCTTGGCGGGCGAGCCGAAGCGCCGGGAGCAAATCAGCTTGCGTGGAGTAGAGGAACTCTGGGTCGAGGTGGAGGCGGGATCAGACAGGTGAATGTGCATGTTGGCACTTACTATAATGCGTAAGCTGCGCGGGGCGGTCATCTGCGCCGTGTTAATCGGGGGATGTGCGCTGATCGCCGCGCCGGCTACATCCCCGGAACCCTCGCCCAAGGCCGCGCAGCTTTTGGCTGAGGGAGGCTATGTGGAGGCGCACTTGATGCGCCGCTTTGCCGAGGGGGGCTTGTTGGTGCGGTTGCCGGACAGGACTGTCTGGATGCTCGACCCCAAAGAGCATTGTTCTTGGTGTTGGATCTATGTCGGTCAGACGGTATGGGTCAAGCTAGGCGAGCAATCGGCCACGCTCCTCAACCACAAGGGCGAGACGGCTGAGTGTTGGAACGGCGGGCAGATGAGCAAGTACTAATCAGGCCTTGAACTTCAGGTAGCGACCCGGCCAAGTCGGCCCCAAATCTTCGACTGCACATCCGTTGCGGACGATGGAAACTCCGTTGACGAGGACATGCTCGACGCCGACCGAGTACTGGTGAGGGTCGGCGTACGTGGCGCGATCCGCAACAGTGGCCGCGTCAAAAACGACTAAGTCCGCGTAGAAGTCCTCGGCGATTTGTCCCCGTTGCGTCAGCCCAAATCGCGATGCCGGGTGGGCGCTCAGCTTGTACACCGCCTCTTCGAGCGAGAAGAGCTGGTGGTCGCGCACACAAGGTCCCAACAGACGCGCGGCCGATCCGTATAAACGCGGGTGAACGGCACCGTCGGGGAAGTAAATCCCGTCACTGCCTAGCATGTATTTTTCGTGCGACAGAAAGGGATGGACCAAGGCGTCGTCGCCGTGGTGGAAGACGAGGAGGACCGCCAAGTTCTCCTCGATCAGCAGGTCGCAGAGCGCGTCGGTTGGAGAGGCACCGGCATATTGGACGTATTCGTCTAAGGTGCGGCCGATAAAGCGGGCGTTGTCCCGCCCGGGCAGCCAGGCAATGGTCATCCGGTCGAGGGGGTTGGCGTAGCGGTCGAGGACGCGGGCGAAGCGGCGGCGGATTGTGGGATCGTTGAGTTTGGGCAAGACGCCCAGCGGACCGTCTTCCCACACCTCATAGGGCAACATGAAGTTGAGCATGGTCGAGCCGGGCAGGTACGGGTACACGTCGAAGCTGAAGTCTACCTCGTTGACCGCGACTTGATCCACGTACGATAGTAATTCGTCGATTTGCTGGGGAGAGGTGCCCTTGAAGTGGGAAATGTGGACCGGGACACCGGCGCGCCGACCGATTTCGACGGCTTCTTGCACCCCGGCTAGGGTGCCCTTTTTGTAGCGCACGTGAGTGGCGTAGAGGCCCTGTTGGGCTGCCATGGCGGTGCAGGCTTCGACGAGTTCGTCGGTGGTGGCAAAGCATTCGGCGATGTAGTCGAGTCCGGTTGAAATGCCGACCGCACCTTCGGCCATGCCGCGCTCGACTCCGGCGAGAATCTCTTCCATTTGCACATCGTCGGGGACGCGGCGGTCCCAGCCGCAGGCCATGGCTCGCAGGTGGGCGTAGGGGAGGTGGGTGATGGTGTTTTGCGCGGTGCGGCCGTCGAGTAGCTGCATGTAATCGGCGAGGCTCTCCCAACCTGAGTAGTGGCTTTGCATCAGGCCGTTGAGGGCACGCATGTAGTAGAGCCAGTGGGCTCGGGTGGTGGCGTCAACCGGGGCGTAGGAGATGCCGTCGGCCATGAGGACTTCGGTGGTAAAGCCCTGGAGGGTCTTGGGAAGGAAGTTGGGCTTTTGCAAGAGCCAGCCGTCGGAGTGGTTGTGGACATCGACAAAGCCTGGAGCGACGATTTTGCCTCGGGCGTCGATGCTGTGCTGTGATTCGGTATCGCCGAGGTCGCCGATGGCCGCGATGCGGTCGGCGCGGAGGCCGATGGCCGCGGTATAGCGGTCGGCGCGGGTGCCGTCGATGATGGTGCCGTTGCGAATGATCAAGTCGAACAAGACAGGTCTCCTGTGGGCCGCAGAGTGAAAAAAGGTGCTGGTCAATCTAGGCGGCTGGACGTAGCATCGCAAGCGGTGTCATGCTGGACGCGGGCAGACCTTTTTTGCATGTTATCGCGCCGACACTTCGCAGAAAGGATGCCGAATGCGCATTATCGACCCTCATGTACATGTATGGATCAATGATCCGGCCTTTCCCTGGCCAGCGGAAAACCCCAATCCGCCCGCCGAAGACCACACCGCGGAAGACCTACTGGCGCTGATGGACGCCAACGGCGTGGAAAAGACCGTGCTGGTGCAGGTCATTCACTACCGTTGGGACAACAGCTATGTAGCACACGTCATCAAGAA
>JAJEEZ010000100.1:0-5952 GCA_022820705.1 Candidatus Latescibacterota bacterium
GGAGCAGGCTCTTGAGGTCATTAACTTTGCTCAGCGTCTGTCTGGGCCGGTGCCGCATCCCGTGTTGCGGGGCCAAGTGCTGGTAGAGTCCGAGCATTTTGTGCTGCGCGGCTGCGGCTTAGACGGCGGCCAGGCCGAGCACAGGGCCGAGGGATCGTTTTTGTCGCTGACGGTCGTCCGCGGCCGGGCGCGCGTGGGGGAGTGCGCCTTGGACGCGGGTGCGACCGCGCTGGTGCCGGCTGGGCGGGCTTGCGAGATCGCGCCGCTGGGAGACGAAAGACTGGAGTACCTGATCGCTTCAGTACCCGTCTGAAAAGCCTTGCTGGAACGCCAACCCCGCTTATCATTAATCAACCAACGCAACCTCAACCAACGAAGGAGTGTATTGTGAGTCTATTTTCGCTAGAGGGAAAAGTTGCTCTCGTCACCGGTGCTAGTCGCGGCATTGGTCGCGGCGTGGCCGCAGGCATGGCTGCAGCCGGAGCCACGGTTATCTGTGCCGCCCGCACCCGCAGCCAACTCGACGAAGCTGTCGCTGCCATTGAGACTGCCGGTGGCAAGGCACGCGCGGTCGAGTTGGACATGGCCGACCTAGAGGGTATGGACACGGCTTTGGAGCAATGCGGGCCTATAGACATTCTGTTCAACAATGCTGGCATGAACATCCGCCAGCCCATCGTCGAAGTCTCGGAGGAAAACTACGATCAGATCATGGCCGTCAATCTCAAGGGCCTGTACTTCCTCAGCCAGAAGGTCGGCCGCCAGATGATCGAGCGCGGCCAAGGCGGCAAGATCATCAACATCGGCTCGTTGACCACGGGCTACGCTCTTGCCAAGGTCTCGGTGTACACCGCGACCAAGGGAGCCGTCGGCCAGCTCACCAAGGGCCAAGCCATTGAGTTCGGCTCGCACAATATCCAGGTCAACGCCATCTGCCCGGGCTTTATAATCACCTCGCTCAGTGAGAAGCTGTGGGCCGACGACACCATGCGTGCTTGGGGCGAGGGACGGGTTGTGCTCAACCGCTTGGGGACGCCCGAAGACTTGGTCGGCACGGCCGTCTTTCTCGCCGCGCCGGCCTCGGATTACGTCACCGGGCAGTGCATTTACGTCGATGGCGGCTTCATGGCTGGCGACGAGTGGCCCTTGCCGCCGGTGGCTGGTGGTAAGTAGGTTGTGCTATTGATGGCTATTTCCACCCTAATGAGGAGTTAGCTCGTATGTCTGAAGTCTATGAACCTAATGCTGATTTACGCGACCGTGCGCACGTCAAAAGCATGGATGAGTACCGGGAAGAGTACGCGCGTTCCATCGCCGATCCAGAGGCGTTTTGGGCCGCAAAGGCCGCGGAGTTTCACTGGTTCAAGAAGTGGGACGCCGTGCGGTCGTACAACTACGACATGAACGCGGGGCCGATTGCGATTGAGTGGTTTGCCGGTGGCCAAACCAACATTGCGTACAATTGCCTCGACCGGCACCTCGATGCCAAAGGCGATCAGGTCGCCATCATCTGGGAGGGCAACGAGCCGGGGGAAGATGCTACGCTGACTTATAAAGAGTTGCACGAACAGGTCTGCAAATTCGCCAACGTGCTCAAGGCGCGCGGCGTCAAAAAGGGCGACCGCGTCTCTATCTATCTGCCGATGGTGCCTGAACTGGCCATTGCCATGTTGGCCTGCGCCCGCATTGGTGCCATTCACTCAATCGTGTTCGGCGGCTTTTCCGCAGACGCGCTCGCCGACCGCATCGTCGATTCCACCTGCACCACGGTCATCACCTGCAACGGCACTCATCGCGGCGACAAGCCGATCCTGATGAAGCCCGTGGCGGATCAAGCCATGGCCGACGCGGATGCGCGCATGGATGCCGAGGTGGCGACCTGCATCGTGGTTGATCGCGCGGATTTTGCCGTAGATATGCAGGCCGGCCGCGACTGCTGGTGGCACGAGTTGATGGCCGATGCGGACGCCGACTGCGATTGTGAGGTCATGGACGCCGAGGATCCGCTCTTCATCCTCTATACCTCTGGATCCACAGGGCAACCCAAGGGCGTGCAGCACACGGTCGGCGGGTACATGGTCTATACGGGCACCACGCACAAGTACGTCTTCGACTACCACGACGGCGACATCTACTTTTGCGCGGCCGACATCGGCTGGGTCACTGGCCACTCGTACATCGTATACGGCCCAATGGCCAACGGCGCGACCACCGTGATGTTTGAAGCCATTCCCACCTATCCCAACCCGGACCGCTATTGGCAGACCATTGAGAAGTGGAACGTCAATCAGTTCTACACGGCCCCGACCGCCATTCGCGCGATTGCTGCGGCTGGTGAGGAGTGGCCTGCTGGCTACGAGATGTCGTCCCTGCGCCTGCTGGGCACGGTCGGCGAGCCGATCAATCCCGAAGCTTGGCGCTGGTATCACAAAAACGCCGGTAAGGAACGCTGTCCCATCGTCGATACGTGGTGGCAGACTGAGACTGGGGGCATCCTCATCTCGCCGTTGCCTGGGGCGACTCCGACCAAGCCCGGCTCGGCCACCTTCCCTTTCTTTGGCATTGAGCCGGTCGTGCTCGACCCAGAGAAAGGCACGGAGATAGAAGGCAACGGCGTCACTGGTGTCTTGGCCCTGCGCGCTCCTTGGCCGGGGCAAATGCGCACGGTGTACTGCGATCATGCGCGCTTTGAGCAGACTTATTTCCAGCAGTACAAGGGCTACTACTTTACGGGCGACGGCTGTCGGCGCGACGAGGATGGATACTATTGGATCACCGGCCGCGTTGATGACGTGATCAATGTCTCCGGCCACCGCATGGGCACGGCCGAGGTCGAGAGCGCGTTGGTGCTGCACGCCAAGGTGGCCGAGGCCGCGGTCGTTGGTTTTCCGCACGACATCAAGGGCGAGGGCATTTACGCGTACGTGACGCTCAACGCCGGCGAGGAGTACACCGACACGCTCAAAAACGAGCTTAAGCAACAGGTGCGCACGGCCATCGGCCCGATCGCTACCCCGGATGTCATCCACTGGGCACCGGGGTTGCCCAAGACGCGCTCGGGCAAGATCATGCGCCGTATCCTGCGCAAAATAGCCACTGACGAAACCGACTCCATCGGCGACACCTCGACGCTGGCGGATCCAGCGGTCGTGGACTCGCTTATTGCCAATAAGTAAGTGAACGCCGATGAGTTAGCACTGCCTAAAGACAGCGAGGACAACTTCGCACGCGAGTGGCTGGAGACCAACGGCTTGGGGGGTTGGGCCTCCTCTACGGTTAGCGGCGCGCACACTCGGCGCTACCACGGCCTGCTGGTTGTGGCGACCTGTCCGCCGGTTGGCCGGGTGGTGTTGCTCTCGCGGCTCGACGAGACCTTGATCCTACCCACAAGACGCGTCGAGCTAAGTTGCAGCATTTTTCCCGGAGTTATTCACCCACGGGGCGACCAATGGTTGACGGCCTTCGCGCCCGAGCCGGTGCCGACGTGGACGTACGCGGGGGATGGGTGGGTGTTGCGCAAGCGACTGGCGTTGTTGGCGGGTGAGCACGCCTTGGTCGTTGCATACGAACTAGTGGAAGCGTCTGAGCCGCTTTGTTTGGAGTTGCGCCCCTTTTTCGCGGGTCGGGACTATCACCACTTGGTACAGGCCAACGATCAAGTGGCTCCAACGGCCGATTGGGTTGATGATGTGCTGGTCTATCAGCCCTACCCCGATCAGCCCCCTGCCTACATCTACGCTGCCGACGCATCTTGGGAGGCCGCTCCGGACTGGTACTACAACTTCCAATATCCGCGCGAGGAAGAGCGCGGCCTTGATTACAGCGAAGACCTGTTCACACCCGGCTACCTGCGTCTGCAACTCGCCCCCGGAGAGACTGTTGGCGTAGTCGCAGCGACCGAACTTCCCCCCTGCCGCGACCCTCTCGCACTACTTGCCGACGAAATCGAGCGTCGCCAGCAGGTGGAGGTGCGCGCTCCTTGGACCGCCGATCCTGTGCTGCGGTCGCTGGCACGGGCGGCCAATCAGTTTCTGGTGCGGCGCGGCGACGGCCTGCACACCATTGTCGCGGGCTATCACTGGTTCACGGATTGGGGCCGCGACACCATGATCGCTCTGCCCGGTCTCTGCTTGGCCACCGGGCGCTTTGCCGAGGCGCGGGGCATTTTCGCGGCGTTTGCCGAGCACGTCAGCGAGGGCATGATACCCAATCGGTTTCCCGACGAGGGAGAGGCTCCAGAGTACCACGCTGTTGACGCGACGTTGTGGTTTTTTGTCGCGCTTTACAAGTACTTGCAATACACCGAGGACTACGAGTTTGCCAGTGAGTTGTGGCCGACGTTAGAGGATATAGCCGCTTGGCACGAGCGCGGCACGCGCCATCAGATTCGGGTTGATGCCGACGGTCTGCTCGCGGCTGGGGAGCCAGGGGTGCAACTGACGTGGATGGATGCCAAGATCGGCGATTGGGTGGTCACGCCGCGCATGGGCAAGCCCGTGGAGATCAATGCGCTCTGGTACAATGCGCTCAAAATTTTGCAGCACTTGGCCGAGACATTTGGTCAGCGGGCCGATTATGGCCAGCGCGCTGCTGCGGTGCGCGCGTCTTTTGAGTGCCGGTTCTGGTGCGAAGAGCGGGGGTACCTGTGCGACGTGGTCGCGCCCGAGGGGCCGGATTGGGCAATCCGCCCCAATCAAATTTTCGCGCTCTCGCTGCCCTTTCCGCTCGTCGAGGACGAGCGGGCGCGGCGGATCTTATCTGTGATTGACGAACACTTGCTGACCCCGCGCGGCCTGCGCAGCCTCTCGCCGAGCGACCCGGCGTACTGCTCCCGGTATGCGGGCGGCCCTTGGGAACGCGACAGCGCGTATCACCAAGGCACGGTGTGGGGCTGGCTCATCGGCCCGTACATCAGTGCTCTCTGTCGTTGCCACGGCCGCGTGGGCCGCCAGCGCAGTCGCGCCCTCCTCGATGGCTTTGCCGCGCACCTGAACGAGGCGGGCTTGGGCACGGTCTCGGAGATATTTGACGCCGAGCCGCCTTTTGCGCCGCGCGGCTGCATCGCCCAGGCGTGGAGCGTGGGGGAGTTGTTGCGGGCGGGGGTTGAGGATGTGGGGGAATTAGGAATTGGGGCGAGCTTGAAGATCGGGCCTTGACAGATTTCAATTCGGCCCTTTTAATAGTCCACTCAAATAACGGCGCAGGTGTCCGCTGTTGTACGGCAGCGGAAGAATAGGGAAGGCAGTGTAAATCTGCCGCGGTCCCGCCACTGTGACCGGTTGACGGCCCACAAGCCGTCGCGTCCCCGACATCAGCCACTGATTCTCAGGTGGATCGGGAAGGAGTCGGAGGACACATAACCGGAAGTCAGGAGACCTGCCTGCGACCGAGGTGAATGACACCCTTCGGTAGAAAGGTTGGTCCACCGGTGCCTAATACAAGCACCCAGACCCGCACTCATTCGAGGGCGGGCTTTTTTATTGTTTTTCTTTTGCTGGTCCTGAATCCCGAGACTCTCTTGGCCGGGTCGCTACAGGGCCGGTTGCTCGACCCGGACACAGGTCGCCCCGTGTCTGGTGCCGCATTGACGCTGAGCGCCCCATCTGGCGCAGTCCATTCCGTCCGTAGCGATACGACCGGCTCCTTCCGCCTCGAAAATCTGTCAACAGGAACTTGGGATTTGCGCGTGGAGCGGCTGGGCTATCGGCCCTTGCAAGGCCATGTCCAGATCGGCGCAGCTCTTACCTCAGTCGAGTTACATCTACAATCTCTGCCCATGCTCATGGACGAGTTGGTGGTCCGCGCCCGCCGCGACTCCAAGGGCAAGCACATTGCTTCTTTCGTCGAAACCATTGCCTTGGGCAACCAGCGCGCTCCCGGCGCGGACCTAGCCCAGACCCTCGACCGCGCTACCGGCGTCAACATCCGCCGCTACGGTGGGTTGGGCAGTTT
>JAJEEZ010000573.1:0-2721 GCA_022820705.1 Candidatus Latescibacterota bacterium
CTCGCCGAGCCTAGCGAGCACGAAGTTCGCCTGCGAATCCCACACGTAAAAACCCAACGTCCGCAGCTCAGCACACAGGCGTGCGCGCGTCGCGCAGACGCGGGCGGCGTTTGTGCGCATCGCGTCTATATCCTCTAGGGCTGCCTCGGCGGCTACCAAGCTCAGCCGATTGAGATTGTAGTGGTCCTTGACCTTCCACATCCCCTCAATCAGTGCGGCTGGGGCAAAGGCAAAACCAATGCGCATACCGGCGAGGGAAAAAGATTTGGACATGGTGCGCACGACGATGGCATTGGGATGCTCTTCAATGAGCGGAACGCAGCCACCCTGCGAAAAATCGACATACGCCTCGTCCACGACCAAGACGCCGTCAACCCGCGCACAGAGCGCGGCGATTTGGTCGTAGGGCACGAGGGTGCCCGAGGGTGCATTGGGATTGGCGAGAAAAGTGATGCGGGCCCCGGGCACGGCTAGGCCTTCGGGCAGGGAGAAATTCTCGCCGAACTCGACCGGCACTGCCTCCGCTCCTTGGATGTCGATCAGGGGCTTGTAGTAGCCGTACGTGGGATGAGGATAGGCGATTTTGTCGCCCTCGCCGGCGAAGCTGCGGATGATGACGTTGAGCAGCTCGTCTGAGCCATTGCCGACCATAATCTGCTGGGGGGCGATGGCGAATACCTCGCCCAACTTGCGGCGCAAGGCCCAAGCGTCTGGGTCGGGATAGAGGCGCAGATCAGCCGCGCAGGCTTCGCGCAACCGCGCAAGCACTAAGGGGGAAGGCGGATAGGGGTTTTCGTTGGTATTGAGCTTGATGTAGCCCTTTTCGCGGGGCTGTTCGCCAGGGACATACCCGCGCAGGCGGGCGATATTGGGGCGGAACAGGTTCGACACGACTAACTGTTTGGCGGCTCATCTACGCGCAGCACTTCCAAAACGCCCTCGACGTGCTCGATTTGGTCTATAGCTTGGCGCAGTTGATCATTGTCGGCAACGTCAATCCAGAAGTCCTGTTCGGCGATGTGGCCATCGGTGCTGGTAGTGGCGTCGCGGATGTTGGAGCCAGCGTCGCTGATCGCCTTCGAAATGTCCGCCAGCAAGTACGTGCGGTCCCGGCTACGAGTGCGCAGATGAACGGTAAAGATCGGTTCATCCTCCATTTCCCACTCAACCGTGAGTAGGCGGTCTGGCTCGGCGGAAATCCGGCCGATGTTGGGGCAGTCGGTGCGGTGGACCGTAACGCCGCGGCCTCGGGTAACTAAGCCGACAATCTCATCGCCCGGGATGGGACCACAACACTTGCCAAAGCGGATCATCAAGTTTTGCATCCCTTGGATGCGAATATCTCTGCGGTCTAGGGGTCGGAACGCACGCCGCATAGGCTTGAGCGGGGCTATGCGGCCGATAACCTTGCCGATTGACAGGTCCCCATTGCCGAGGGCAGCATAAAGGTGCTCGGCGTCGCGGAACCCAAACTCCTTAGCCACGGCATCGAGATCAGGTGAGCCGGCGGCCCGATAGGGCTTCAACCCTCTGTCGAACTCATCCTTGCCAAGGCGCACGTTGTGGTCGTATTGCTCCTCCCGTAGCCAGCGGCGGATAGCTTGGCGGGCCTTGGCGGTCTTGACTTGGTCCAGCCAAGCGAGTTTGGGTTTTTGCTGCGGCTTCGTGACAATCTCCACGATTTCGCAACTACTCAACGTCGTACTTAGTGGCACGACTCGGTCGTTTACCCTGGCCCTCTCGCAGTGCAGCCCAATGTCGGTGTGGATGGCAAAGGCGAAGTCGATTGGCGTGGCTCCCTTGGGTAGCTGATGTGGGTCGCCTTTGGGGGTAAAGACGACAATCTCGTCCTGAGACGCCAACTCGGCCTTCAGGTTTTCCATAAATTCGAGCGGGTTGGGGGCCTCCTGTTCCCAGTCGCCAAATTGTTTCAGCCAACTCAGATTGAAAGCGCCGGGCACTTTGTTGTTGGATTTGTAGCGCCAGTGAGCGGCGATGCCGATTTCAGCCGTGTCGTGCATCTGCGCGGTGCGGATTTGCACTTCGACGTATTGACCTTTGGGGCCGAGCACCGACGTGTGTAGCGACTGGTACATGTTGCTCTTGGGTGTCGATATATAGTCTTTGAAGCGCATGTTGTTGGGGGTGTAAATATCGTGGACCAAACCGAGGATTTGATAGCATTCGCCTACGGTGCCAGTGATGATGCGCACGGCCAGCAGGTCGTAGATCTCCTCAAAGGACTTGCCGCGTACCTTCATCTTATTATAGATACTGTAGAAGTTCTTGGCGCGGCTCGTAAATTCGGCCTTAATGCCATCGGCGTGCAGGCGTTCCTCAAGAGGGATCTGAAATTCCTTTATATCGTCTTCGCGCTCTTGACGCGTCATAGCCACCTTGTTGCGCAACTCTTGGTACATTTCGGGTTCGAGAAACTTGAGGCTTTGGTCCTCCAGTTGCCAGCGGATCAGCGCAAACCCAAAGCGACGGGCCAGCGGCGCGTACACTTCGAGCGTTTCCCGTGCCGTGCGCTCGCGGGATTGGAGGCTTAGGTATTGGAGCGTGCGCATGTTGTGCAATCGATCAGCCAGCTTAATGAATATGACGCGAATGTCCTTGAACATGGAGATCAGCAACTTGCGATAGGTCTCGGCTTGGCGCTCCTCGCGGCTTTCGCAGGTTATCTGATCGATTTTGGTAACCCCGTTGATCAGTTCGGCG
>JAJEEZ010000187.1:0-3918 GCA_022820705.1 Candidatus Latescibacterota bacterium
TGGGAAAGGAAAACATCAACCCTTCGTCAATCCCGTAGCTGCCCTCCGAATAGACGCCAGCCGAGAAAAAGTCGCCCGCTGGCGTGGCGTTCTCCACGCTGACGATGTGGTCGAGCGCGGCATTGGCCGCCGATGCGGCCGACGACAAGCCACGGGCGTCGATGACCGCCGCGCCCCGCTGCTGGACGATTTGGATGAATTCCTCGCGCAACCAAGCGTGGTGGCCTATGACATCGTGCGCTAGACGCCCCTCGATGCGCGCATTCTCGGCATCCGGGTATTGCGTGGCGCTGTGATTGCCCCAGATGGCCATATTGGTCACCGCCGAGACTTGGACTCCGGCCTTTTGGGCAAGCTGGGCTTGGGCGCGGTTTTGATCCAGCCGGGTCATGGCGTGGAATCGGTCGCGGGGGATGCCGGCCTTATGGCCGTGGCTCATGGCAATCAAACCGTTGGTGTTGGCCGGATTGCCCACTACCAAGACCCGCACATCCGCGGCGGCTCGGGCGAGAGCCTGACCTTGGCCGACGAATATCGGACCGTTTTCTCGAATTAAGTCGCCCCGCTCCATACCGGGACCGCGCGGCTTAGAGCCAATCAGCAGCCCCCAATTGATCCCGTCAAAAGCCACTTCGGCTTGGTCGGTGATTACGATGTTGTCGAGAAGCGGAAAGGCGCAGTCGTCGAGTTCCATAACCACGCCTTCTAAGGCTTTGAGTGCCGGAGTAATCTCCAGCAAGTGCAGCGAGATTCGGACATCTCGACCGAAAACCTCGCCCGACGCCAAACGCGGCAGTATAGCATAGCCAATTTGGCCAGCCGCCCCGGTGACGGCTACTTTCACAGTGCGTGCCATGTATTCCTCCTTAAAGGCAGTTTTTAAACAGAGAAAATCTGCCAAAAAAAATCGTTCTGTGCAATGCAAGACCCAGCCATTGACTCCACCTTGGAGTGCTAGTTATCCTACGGTGCTTCTAACACACGACCTACGGGAGAAAGGACGGCCATTATGAGCGGCGACTTTGATCTCATCATCCAAGGAGGGCATCTCATTGATCCCAAAAACGACCTCGACGGACCAGCCGATATTGCCATCAAGGACGGGCTAGTCGCTGCGGTCGCCGATCGAATTGAGCCGAGTTCGGCAAAGGTTATCAATGTGTCCGGTCTCTATGTCACCCCAGGCTTAATCGATATCCATGTCCACGTCTATGGGGGGTATGGAGGCTGGCTTTTCCCCGACCAGCACTCCCTGCCCTACGGTGTAACTACCGTAGTAGATACAGGCGGTGCTGGATGGAAGGATATGGCCGACTTTAAGCGCACCATCATCGATCCCGCCCAGACCCGCGTCTTGGCCTTTGTCAATATCGTCGGCGCTGGCATGATCGGTGCTCCCGAACAAGACATCAGCGAAATGGACCCCGCGCTCTGCGCCGCGGCGATTGAGCAGTACCGCGAGCACGTCGTCGGGGCCAAGTCGGCCCACTTCGGTGGCCCGGGTTGGGAATCGGCTGGCGGCGCGATCGAAGCAGCGCGGCAGAGCGATTCCATCGCCATGATTGACTTCGCCCCTCAGCCCACTCGCTCGTACGAGGAACTGCTCGAGCGCATGAGCCCGGGAGACATCCATACGCACCTCTACGCCGCCCACATCCCCCTGCTCGACGAGGGCAAAAAAGTCGCAGACTACGTGCGTCGAGCCCGACAGCGCGGCATCATTTTTGACACGGGGCACGGCGGCGGCTCCTTTTGGTTTCGCATTGCCGTGCCTGCCATGGCCCAGAATTTCCCCCCAGATACCATCAGCACGGATCTCCACAAGTCCAGTCGCATGCTGCCCAACGCCACCATGCCCATAACTATGTCCAAATTCCTGAACCTCGGCATGTCTCTCCAAGAGGTCGTCTATCGCTCGACACACAGACCAGCCGAGGTAATCAGGCACCCCCAGCTAGGTCACCTAAGTATCGGAGCCGAAGCCGACCTAGCGGCTTTCGCCCTGCACGAAGGAGATTTTGCCTTTGTTGATTCGGGCCGGGCGCGTATGCTGGGTCGGCAAAAACTCGAATGCGAGCTAACGTTGAGAACGGGCCAAGTGGTCTGGGATTTAAATGGCCGTAGCTTAGTGGATTGGGACGAGGCTGGCGAATACCGCCGCCTCGCTTAAAACATGCAAACCCCCTTGCAAACGACTTGACGCGGCGCTGCTCCTTATGTATAATCAGTTAGTTTCGCCAATACTTATTCTACGCTTACCATATGCACCAAGGTATTTAGTGCTGTGGCGAAGGGAAAAACCTGACGGGCAGGTAGCCCTTTATACGTCAAAGATGAGAGGCTCTATGCACAATCTGCACGACGAAGAAAACACCCTGAGACTCTATTTCGACGATATTGCTGAGTCCACGCCCCTTTCGAGAGAACGCGAAGTAGAACTGGCCGACCGCATCAAAAATGGCGATATGAACGCTCGCGAAGAAATGATCAGTGCCAATTTGAGGTTTGTCGTCGATGTCGCCAAGAAGTACCAAAACCGCGGGTTGTCTCTATCCGACCTGATTAGCGCCGGCAATCTCGGCCTCATAACAGCGGCCGACCGCTTCGATGGCACCAAGGGCTACAAGTTTATTTCATACGCGGTTTGGTGGATACGCCAGTCCATTCTCCAAACCCTCGCCGAGCACGTGCGCACCGTGCGCCTTCCTCTCAACAAGGTCAGTTTACTCAAGGATATTTCCAAAGCCTCGCGCAAATTGGGGCAGCATCGAGCCAGTGAGCCTGACATAGAGGAAATCGCCGCTGAACTCGAAGTCCCGGCCGAAGAGGTCCTAGAGACTATTCTCAGCGCCCGTGCCGTATGTTCGCTCGATGAATCCTTCACCGACGACGACGAGCGCAGCCTGCTCAACACCTTGGCCGACAACACGGCCGCAGCCCCAGATGCCGATATCCTGAGCGAATCGGCCCGGGAGCAGCTCGAGACGGCCTTGGAAACCCTTGAGGAGCGCGAATTGCGCATTATCAGGCTCTATTTTGGCCTCGACGGCAATGAGGCCCTGACGCTCGAAGAAATCGGCGACATGATGAATCTCACGCGCGAGCGCATCCGCCAGCTCAAAGAGCGGGCGCTCAGCAAGCTGCGCCATCCTTCGCGGCACCAGGTGCTTAAAACGCTAGCTAGCGGCACCTGAAAATTCGCCGGGGGGATACCGAAGCGGTCAAACGGGGCAGACTGTAAATCTGTTGGCTTATGCCTTCGTAGGTTCGAATCCTGCTCCCCCCACCAATAATAAAAAAGGCCGTTCCTTACTGGGAACGGCCTTTTTTTCTTGCAATATACAAGCGCGTCCTATTGCCCCTCTTCCACGATCCGGTCCAGTTCGACACTCAAGGCGTCAGCCAGCAAAAATCCCGCCCGAGTCAAACGCAATCTCTGGCCTTCGAGCTCGGCGTATCCAACTTTCTCCAGTTCGGCAAAGCGCTTGCTGCTCTGCACGCGACCAACCTCTTCTTCAGTCAGTTCAACCCCCTCTATGGTGCGCAAACCCATCCATAGATATTCTCTGCGGGCCATGTCCGGGACTATGGTTTCCTCCCCTGCACACGGCGACCGGCCTTGGGCCATAGCGTCAAGATAAGCATTGAGATCACGTGTATTCCAAAATCGCTTTCCGCCGATAAAGCTATGCGCTCCAAGACCAACACCTAAGTAAGGAATACCTGTCCAGTAGCCCCAGTTGTGGCGCGAGCGGTAGCCACTCCGAGCGTAGTTTGAAATCTCGTAGTGCTCGTAGCCAGCCGCTACCAACTGCGCATCGGTCCATTCCAAGGTGTGAGCCTGCCTGTCGTCCGCGACAGGTTCTAACAGCCCCTGACGCTGTCGTTGGGCGAAGATCGTGCCTTCTTAAATGGTAA
>JAJEEZ010000441.1:0-2959 GCA_022820705.1 Candidatus Latescibacterota bacterium
CTTTTTGTGGATTCCAGGTCTCGGGGGATCGACGACGGCTAGATCAAAATGCTGGCTTTGTACCGCCAATTCCCCCAGTATGTCCTCGGCTGCGCCGACCATAAACTCGCAGTGTTCTATCTGATTGCGCACAGCGTTGCGCCTAGCGTCCTCCACCGCTTCAGCGACCACTTCGATGCCCAACACGAACTGGGACTGGCGCGCCAAAAGAAGGCTGATGCTGCCCGTGCCGCAGTACAAATCCAGCACCGCCTTTTGCGGCCCAGCCACGCGGGCTATGACCTCGTAGAGCCGCTCGGCTTGCAGCGAATTTGTTTGAAAAAAGGACTGGGGAGAAATGTCGAATTCGAGGCCGGCGCACACTTCAGTGATGCGCCCGCTTCCCTTGAGCACAAACTCGCGCTCCCCGGCCGCGACTTGGGCCTTGCCGGTGTGTAAGGTGACGAGCAAAACGTCAATTTCAGGTACGGCATCCAACAATTGCTCGGCGAGTTGTTGGACGCCTAGGTCGGGATACGAGGACACGACGAGGTTGACCATTACTTCCCCGCTCCGCTTGCCCTCGCGGACAACCAAGAAGCGCAATAACCCTTGATGCCGCTTTAGGTCGTACGCGCTCAGACCCAACGCTTGACTGATGCGGCGGACTGCTCCGACGATGCGGTTGGAAGTGTCAGATTGTAGATGGCACTCTTCGACATCGAAGATCCAATTGAAACGCCCGCGCACGTGCAAGCCCAGTTGCAACAAGCCCGCGCGATCCGTACCAAAGGAAAATTCCATTTTGTTGCGATAGAAAAAGGGAGTCGGACTGGGCAAAATCGGCGCTACGACCGGCAGCGCTAGCCCACTAGTCGCCAATGCGCTGGCGACCATCTGCTCTTTGACGGCAAGCTGGGCCGCATAGGGCAATTCCTGCCAGCGACAGCCGCCGCAATGTCCAAAATGGGCGCAGCGAGGCTCCTCCCGCTTGTAGCCCTCTGTAAGGAACTCCTCCACCTCGGCCTCAAAGCGCCCCTTGCGCTTCTTTACGACCCGGGCGGCGACCCGATCCCCGGGAACAGCCTGACGCACGACGACCTCGCGCTGCCCGACATAGGCCAGCCCGTCTCCTTTGGTGGTGAGGGCGGCGACCTCGATCTCGATGCGATCTCCTCGTTTCACGTGTTACCTAGCTAAAATGCAAACGGGGCAAGATGGTCATCATCTTGCCCCGTCACTACTTACCTTTGGACGCCCACCTTATTCTTCGACCTTAGGAGCCTCTTCTGCTGCAGTCTCGGCCTGCTGAGTCTCTTCTGCGGCTTCCCTAGGGCGATCCACAAGCTCGACGATGCTCATAAATGCCCCGTCGCCGCGCCGCGGGCCCAACTTGATGACGCGCGTATAGCCTCCGTTGCGGCTTTTGTAGCGCGGGCCGAGTTCGTCAAACAGCTTGGCGACCACCTGCTTGTCGGCTATGACGCGTAGCACTTGGCGGCGGGCGTGCAAGTCGCCTTTCTTGGCGCAAGTCAGCACCCGCTCGGCCGTGCGCTTGAGTTCTTTGGCACGCGTCTGGGTGGTGGTGATGCGCTCGTTGATAAAGAGCGAGGCCATCATGTTGGACAACATCGCTTTGCGATGCGGAGCCGTGCGTCCCAGTTTAGCTATTTTTTTTCCGTGTCTCATGGCTAGAATTCTTCCGCCAGCGAATTGTCCGCTGTTTGGTCGATCTCAATACCGTCGTACGGAGTCAAGTCCATACCCCAGCTAAGATTGTTTTCCTCGAGTATTTTCTGCAACTCGTTGAGTGATTTGCGGCCGAAGTTGCGATACTGCAACATCTCGGCCTCCGTGCGCGACACCAAGTCCCTAAGATGGGTGATTCCTGCGGCTTTGAGGCAGTTGGCCGAGCGCACCGTCAACTCGATTTCTTCGACGGGCGTTTGCAAGAGTTGAACGATCTTCTTGGCCTCTTCATCAACTTCCTTTTCCTCAATGCCTTCGGGCTCTTCCGTAAAATTAATAAAAAGGTTTAGGTGTTCAGTCAGGATTTGGGCGGCTTGGGACATGGCATCTTCGGGATGCACGGAGCCATCAGTCCAGACTTCCATAATCAGCTTGTCGTAGTCGGTGCGCCGCCCGACGCGTGCGTTCTCGATATCGTAGTGGACCTTGAGAACCGGCGAATAGTTCGTATCGAGTGGAATAGCACCAATAGGCTGCTCGGGGATTTTGTTCTCCTCGGCGAACTGATAGCCGCGACCGTAGCCAACCGTCAGTTCCATTTTCAGAGAAGCCCCTTTATCCAAGGTGGCAATGTGTAGGTCGGGATTCAGAACCTCGACGCTAGGGTCCACTTCTATATCCTTGGCCACCAAGGTTCCTCCTGTCGTGCGCTCAACGCGCAAGACGCGATCCTCTTCGCCACTATAGCGAAGCGCCACTTCCTTGAAGTTGCGCACGATCTCCGGCACATCCTCGCGCACCCCTTCAATTGTGGAAAATTCGTGATGCACGCCTTCGATATTGACTTGCTTGATCGCGGCTCCTTGGATAAAGGACAGCAATACGCGGCGCAGTGCGTGCCCTATAGAGACGCCAAAACCGCGCTCGAGCGGTTGGACGACAAACATGCCATAAGTATCGCTGAGGCTTTCTTTTTCGACCTCGGCCAGCCTCGGCATCTGGAGACCTTCTAATTTCATACTTTAGCCTCTTGCCCCCTTGATGGATTGGGCGGAGTAAAACTTTAGACGCGAGAATAAAATTCGATGACCAATTGTTCTTCGGCGACCGTGGGGATGTCTTCACGGCTGGGAACCTCTGCTACAGTTCCAGTCAGGTTGACCTTATCTATGGCCAGCCAAGGCACAGTCTCCCGCGAACGGCGCAGTGATTCGTGAATGGCTTCTAGCTGGCGGCTGCGTTCGGCGACCTGTACCACATCGCCCATCCGGGTCAGGTAGGAAGGAATATT
>JAJEEZ010000420.1:0-6085 GCA_022820705.1 Candidatus Latescibacterota bacterium
CATCATGCACAACACCAAGATCCCGGTCATGGGCCACGCCGACGGGATCTGCCATGTGTACGTCGATGCCAGCGCGGATCTGGACAAGGCCGTGCAAATCGCCGTCGATGCCAAAACCCAGTACGTGGCCGTGTGCAACGCGGCCGAGACCCTGCTCGTCCACAGTGGCATTGCTCCGGCCTTTTTGCAACGGGCCGTGCCGGCACTGCTCGACAGGGACGTGGAGCTGCGCGGCGACGAGCGCGCCCTCGCCCTCGCCAACGCCAACGGGCAAGTCAAACCAGCCACCGAATCCGACTGGTCCACCGAATACTTGGACTTGATGCTAGCGGTAAAAATCGTCGATAGCACGGCCGAAGCTATCGAGCACATCAACGCGTACGGCAGCCATCACACCGACGCGATCGTGACTGAGGATTCAGAGGCTGCACACACCTTTTTGCGCGAGGTGGATTCAGCCTCGGTGATCCACAATGCTTCGACGCGCTTTGCCGATGGCTTCAAGTACGGGCTGGGGGCCGAGGTCGGCATCAGCACCAACCGCCTGCACAGCCGCGGCCCGGTGGGCCTAGAGGGCCTCGTCATCTACAAGTACATTCTCCAAGGGGACGGCCACATCGTCGATATGTACGACGGCCAGCAGCAGCGTCCCTTCACCCATCGCCCCCTCGACCAACACTGGCAGGCATAACATGAGCGAGCACACCACGGATCCGACCTACACTCCTGTGGAGCGCCACATCTTTCTCTGCGCCACGCCCACCAAGCCCAAGTGCCACAGCGACGGCACCGGGGCCGACTGCTGGGATTACCTGAAGAAGCGGTTGTCCGAATTGGGCTACGGCCATCCGGGCAAAGGCGGCATCCACCGCACCAAGGCCGACTGTCTGCGCGTCTGCGAGGTCGGGCCGACCGTCGTGGTGTATCCCGAGGGTGTCTGGTACCACTCCATGACCGTCGAAAAACTAGAGCGCATCATCCAAGAGCACTTAATCGGCGGGCAAGTCGTAGAAGACCTAGTCAATAAGGAACCGTTCCGCAGCCTATAGCAGCCGGCCATAAAAGCGCATGGCAAAATTCAAATCCAAACACATCGACCTCGAGATCAAGGACGCCAGCCTGATCTTCGACCGCGTCTGGAGCGACCTAGAGCAAGAATTCGGTCGCGCCAAGCTCTGCTTCCCCGGAGAAATCATCTGGCTCGGCGGCGCGCCCGGCGCGGGCAAGGGCACCAATACCCCCTTCATACTCGAAGCGCGGGGCATTACGGCCGCAGCCATCGTGATCAGCGACTTGCTCGACAGCCCCCGCGCCCAACAGATCAAGGACGCCGGAGGCTTGGTCGGCGACGAAGAAGTCACCTACCTGCTCTTGCACAAGCTGCTCGACCCGATCTACGAGCGCGGCGTGATCGTAGATGGCTTCCCGCGCACCCAAGTGCAGGTCGAGTGCCTCAAGCTGTTCTACGACAAGATGACCGAATTGCGCGAGGAATTCCGCAATCACAACTTCCCGCGCCCCCTCTTCCGCACGGTGTTGCTCTTCGTCGATGAAGAAGTCAGCGTCGAGCGCCAACTCCACCGCGGCCGAGAGGCCCAAGAGAGCAACCGCAAAGCCACAGAGTCAGGCGTCGGCCAGCTCGCCGAGATCCGCGCCACCGACCTCGACCCAGCAGCCGCGCGCAAGCGCTATCAGGTTTTTAAGGAGACCACCTTTGAGGCGCTGCGCTCGCTGCGCGCCATTTTCCACTTTCGCTTCATCGACGCCAGCCAGCCGCTCGCCGAGGTGCAACAGGAGATTGAAGAGGAGTTTTCCTACCAGAGTTCGCTAGAGCTTTCGCACAAAACCTTCGACCGCGTCCGCACCATCACGCCGGCCAGCCGCCTCGTCCTCTACGCCCGCCAAGAGCTGGTCAAGCGGCTGGAGATCTACAACGAGGATCATCCCGAGCTGTTCCAGCGGGTCATCGACAAAGTCAACTTCAAGTTCATGCCCATTGTCACCCGCTATGCCATTACCGGCATGACGCTCGTCAACTCCGAGGATGTGCTCTTTGACGATCCTTTGGCCTTGGCCATGTTGATCGACATCTTTTCCGAGCGCGGCTATCAGGCCCTCGTCGATGTCAACCACATCGAAGTCCCCCACCGCATCGATCCACACACGCACGAAATCACCTGCCGCCAAAAGCGCGTCTATCGCTTCCAGATTCGCTTTGCAGCCTCGGCCATCCGGCACGGGAACGACTAGCCCGACCCGACCTGCCCCTCTTTTAGCATGGTAATCAGGGCCGAGTCCTCCACGTCAAGAGGGAGCACCACCCGGCCGCGGCGACGACTCGACTCATAAGTGGCAAAAATCAGTTCGGTCGCTTGCAGGGCCTTGCGCGCCGACAAGCGCGGCTCCGCACCGCTTTCCAGACAGTCAATCAGATCCAACACCGACAGCACGGTGTCGTCACCCGGTGGCGCGACATCGTTGATCTCTTCATCCGCGAAGTCTCGCCACGCCGCACCCGCGCGCAACAGCCGCAGCGGTGCCCGCTCCGCGCCACCGACTTCGATGATGCCCTCGCTGCCGATGAGCCTGTTGCGCGGACCTTGCACGTGCGCGGCTCCCGTGCCCAGCAGGCCCTCGACGCCGTTTTGCCAGCGGATCCACGACAGCCCGCTGGTATCTAGGGGCACGCCAAACACCGAGCTCTCGGATTCGACGGCAATCTGGCCCATGACCCATTCGGCCGGCACTTCGTCATTGTAAAAAAAGAACATGTCAAACCAGTGCGTGCCCCAGTCAAACAGGTTGGAGCACGCGCCTTCAAGCCGCTGGAGTGTGCCTATGGCTCCTTCGTCGAGCAACTGCTTGGCCTTGACAAACGGAGCGCCAAAGCGGCGTTGATGGCAGAAGGTGAGAAGCACGTCGTGATCGGCGCAGGCCCGCGCCAGCGCCTTGGCATCGCCCCATGTGCTGGCCATGGGCTTTTCGCAGTGGATGGCTTTGACGCCGGCTGCGGCCGCGGCCTCGACCATCTCGCGGTGCAGGCCGGTCCACGTGCAGATGCTCACCACATCGAGGGCTTCGCTTTCTAACATGGCGCGGTAATCTTCGTACGAAGACGCTACGGCAAAGTCCTCGGCAAAGGACGCACGGGCCGCTTCCACCGGATCGGCACAGGCGACAATTGCAACTTGGGCGGAGGCTTGGTAGCCCTCGGCGTGGCGGCAACCGCGATTGCCACAGCCGATCACACCGACTTTGTACTGAGTCATGTTGTGCTCCTCAGCCTCCGGCTTTAGACATAAGAGTGGACAAATGAACCCACATAGCGGCGATTATGGTCATTATACCCAAAATTCCGACAATTAGTCGGTTATTGGTCTCCTTGTTGGCATCGGCTATAACCTTCCGCAACTCGGCCATATCTTGCCTATGGGCATCTTCAAAACGGTCTAACTGCTTTGAAACCTGTCTGAATTCTCCCCGTAGTTCGCTTTGCTGTTCCCTCATATCGGCTTGGGTTTGCTCGGTCATGACGTGGCCTCCTGTAGCTTGGAGTCATCAACTTGGACTTTACGGATTAAAGGCTTAGAAATAAGATAGGAAATCAACTCTACTATCAACAGGAGAACGCCATGCCCATCACCGACGCCCTCCCCGACATGGAGCGCGAGCTCAAATTTTTCAGCGCGACCAACGACAACCCACAAAAGCTCACTCGCGCCCAGATCCGCCAGTTCAACGAACAAGGCTACATCTGCCCCTTGGACGTGTTCACGCCCGAGGAAGCCGCAGCCAATCGCCGCTATTTCGACGCGCTCATGGCCGAGGCCCAGGCCAATGGGCACAACAGCTATTCGATCAACGGCTGGCATCGCCACTGTCGGGGCATCTACGACTTGTTGCACGAGCCGCGCATTCTCGACTACGTCGAAGACCTCCTCGGCCCCAACCTCGTCAGCGTTATGACCCACTACTTTTGCAAGGAGCCGGGCGACCAAAAACAAGTCGTCTGGCACCAAGACGCCTCGTACTGGCCGCTGACCCCGAGCAAGGTAGTGACCGCGTGGCTGGCCATTGACGATGTAGATGAGGAAAACGGGCCGATGACCGTCGTCCCCGGTTCGCATGTACACGGCCAGATTCCCTTTGAGCACAGCACCGCCGAGGAGCAAAACGTCTTGGGACAGAGCGTGCACGATCCACTCCAATGGGGCGGCGAGCCAGTGGCCTTTACCATGCGCGCCGGCCAGATGTCCCTGCACACCGACTTGCTGTTGCACGGCTCGGCCCCCAACCGCTCCACGCGCCGCCGCTGCGGCCTGACGCTGCGCTACATGCCACCCGAGGTGCGCACCCGCGAAGAAAAGCGCGCCCACGGCTATATCTGCCGTGGCACCGACCCGAGCGGCTACTGGATCAACCATCCCGTGCCGGCTGGCGACAAGATTCCCCCGAGGTAGCCACCGTGTCCCTACCGGAAGCCTTTCGCGCCCGCTTGCAGGCCATCCTCCCAGCCGAGCACTTTGCCGCCTGCTGGCAAAGCTTAGCCGCCGAGCAGCCCACGGCCTTCCGCGCCAACGAGCTCAAGGGCACGCCTGACGCACTTGTAGCCGAGCTAACAGCGGAGGGCTTTGCGCTGACACCGCTCGCTTGGAAGGCCGACGCCTTTGTCGTCCCGGCTGCCCAACGCCGTGCCCTCACCGAGTGCGTGGCCTACCGCGAAGGCCGGCTCTACATCCAAAATCCCTCCAGCATGGTGCCGCCGATTCTCTTGGCCCCGCAAAGCGAGGAGTGCATTCTCGATCTCGGAGCCGCTCCAGGCAGCAAGACCTTGCAGCTCGCCGAACTGATGGGCAATCAAGGGAGCATCTGGGCAGTGGAGTCCGTGCGCGGTCGCTTCTTTCGCCTGCGGGACAATCTGGCGCGGCACGGAGCCGCAAACGTGCAAACCCATCTCGCCGACGGAACCCGCTTCTGGCGTCGCCACTCAGAGCGCTTCGACCGTGTGCTCCTCGACGCGCCGTGCTCGTCCGAAGGGCGATTCCGCGCCGATGCACCCAAAACCTATGCCTATTGGAGCAAAAAGAAGATCGCCGAGGCCAGCCGCAAACAGCGGCGGCTCTGCTATTCGGCCGTGCAATGCCTCAAGCTGGGCGGAGTGTTGGTCTATTCGACCTGCACCTTCGCGCCCGAAGAAAACGAGGCCATCATCAACCGAGTGCTGCGGCAGTTTGCCGGTGCCCTAACAGTCGAAAACATCGTGCTGCCTTTTGCCAATGTGGCACCGGGTCTGAGCGAGTGGCGAGGGAAGGCGTTTGACGATCAGGTGCAGCGGGCCAAGCGAATTTTGCCACTGGAGGGAATGGAGGGATTTTTCGTGTGCCGATTGCGGAAGACGGCGAGTACGGTTAAGGACCGACCTCAGCGCTAAACCCCAAGCGCCAAGTGCGGCCCGGAGCGGGTTCAAAGAAGCGCCCTCCAAAGGCGTTGGGAACCACCGAGCCGTTGTACTGGGCATCAAACAGGTTATCGACCGCAACAAAGGGCCTCGCTGCGCGATAGTCAATCCCCAAACGCAGATCCACTCGCAGATACGCACGGTTGAAAAACTCGTCGGGCGCGGCGTCGCTTCCGGGCGGCGGGCCGTTGAAATCATTGGCCCAGTAGCGGCCGACCCGCTCTAATTCAACCTCGGCAAACAAGCCCTGCGGACTGTCGTAGCTCAGCGCGGCGAAAAGCCGATGGCGCGGCACGCCCGGTACCTCGTTACCAGCAAGCTGAACAAGTTCGTCCCCGTCCTCGACCTCGTAGTCCTCAAAAACATAGTCGCCAAAAGTGTACGCGAGGGTGGTCCGCAATCCAGGATGCGGCACCGCCGAGAGCGACAGTTCCAGCCCTCGGTTGCGCGCTTGGCCGGCGTTGCGGAAGTAAATCTCCTCGCTCTCTTCACTCTCGACCTGAAAGGGAATCAGCGCGTCGGCGATCTGGAGTTGGTACAGAGCCACCTCCAGGTCCAAGCGCCCCCGGCGCACATGACGGCGCAAGCCCGTCTCCAACCCGAGGACGCGCTCAGGACCTAGCTCCG
>JAJEEZ010000035.1:0-9853 GCA_022820705.1 Candidatus Latescibacterota bacterium
AGAGCCTGACTGAAGTCTTCCTGCACTCGCGGTCAGATATCAGTGCCGAGGAGTTAGAGGGATACCGATCCGCTGCATCAGAGGGACTAAAGGTCGTCGGTATTCGCGTACGTCCCTGCCGCGATGGTCCACGACTGTACCGACCGGACAAGAAGTGGCCGGTGATTCGGGGTACGTTGTGGAAGCATTCTCCAACTCGGGGCTATCTGTTCGGGTCTGGGTTCAAACCGCGCCTCGGAACCTACGACGGATGGGAGACGCCCGTACCTCTACAGATCGACATTCAACATGGAGAGGCGGATATCGTTGACGTGGCACGCGATATCCTTGGCCTGACAAAGCTCAATTACAATACCTGTAATGCTGGTGACACCCAGCCAGTTACTGTCAAATTTTCTGATGCCGTGGGCGAGATTCTTGTAAGCAACCCGACCGTGACCGACCGGAAACCCACTTTCAGGTTCTACATCTGATAGAGGGATAATAGTGATATGACCAATGAGATGACCGACAAACGCCTCATCGAAGTCGCCTTCCCCCTGAAGCAAGTCTCCCTCGACTCTGTCCACGAGAAGAATGTGCGTCACGGCCATATCTCCACGCTGCATATCTGGCCGGCGCGGGCGGCGCTGATTGCGACGTTGCTTGCTGATCCCGGGATGACGGCTACGTTAAAATCGAGATTTCCAAACACTGTCCCCAACGGGCTAAAGGCCGTTGCAATGGAGACGCCAACATGCTGAAGCGCATACATATCCGAGGGTACAAGTCTCTTGAAGACGTCGAAGTGTGTCTTTCCCAGCTTGTGGTTTTGTTCGGACCGAATGCCGCTGGTAAGAGCAATTTGCTCGATGCTTTGCAACTGCTGTCGAAGCTGGGGACGAGCCGGACGCTCAAAGAGGCTTTTGATCCACCCTATCGCGGCAAGCCACTCGAATCATTTACCATCGGGCAAAAAGGCATCAAGGGGCTGCTCGAACAGGAGCGGCTATCGTTCTCGATTGAAGCCGACCTGAGCTTGTCGGACGCGGTTGTTGAGACCGTCAATCGCCAGATCCTAGAAATGCGTCGTCCGCACGGCGAGGGCGAGTCTAAAGAGAGAAGCAAGCTCCCCGCCCGTGTCCGCGAACGCGACTTGCGCTACCGGATCGAGGTGGAGATGCTGCCCAGATCGGGTCTCCTGCGCGTGGCGGACGAATACCTAGCCGCCCTGAACAGCAAGGGCGAGCCTACGGGTAAACGCAAGCCCTTTCTCGAACGGCAAGACGAAAGAATCCACCTGCGGCACGAGGGACAGGCGCACCCCACCTACTACGACCGCTATCTGGATCACAGTATCCTCTCTATGCCGCATTATCCGCCGCACTATCCCCACTTGGCGGCGGCGCGGCGCGAGTTGGAGAGCTGGCTGTTCTTCTACTTTGAGCCACGCGAACGCATGCGCGCCGCCAATCCAGTAAAAGAAGTGCGCCATATCGGCTTGATGGGTGAAGAACTCGCCGCCTTCCTCAACACCATGAAGTCAACCGATGAAAGACAGTTCAGGGGAGTCGAGAAGGCGTTACATGCGCTGATGCCGAACATCGACGGCATTGAGGTAGAAGTGAGCGATCTCGGCGAGGTCGAACTTCGCCTCAAGGAAGGCGGTGTTGCGATACCGGCCCGCGTACTCTCCGAAGGCACGTTGCGAATGCTCGGGCTCCTGGCCCTGACCGGCGTTGACGAAGCCCCGGCATTGGTCGGGTTCGAGGAACCAGAGAACGGCGTTCACCCGCGCCGCATCCAGTTGATCGCGGAATTGCTGAAAACACAGGATACCCTGCAACAGACTCAGTATATCGTCACCACGCACTCGCCGATCCTGCCCGATCTGCTCGCGGACAGTTCCCTGTTTGTGACGAACCGGATCAACCGCAAGACGCGAATCGAGCCGTTTTCTACTTGGGGACCATTGGGACGGCGCAGTGATATCGATCAGGCATTCTCGGAGCAACAGGAGACGCTCCCCGTATCCGAGCGCATTCTGAGAGGGGACTTCGATGCGTGAGATTGCGCTCTTCGTCGAGGACTACGCGCATCAGCAAATCATCGGTGCTCTCGTGCGGCGGATCTCCGTAGAACGCGATATAGCTATAAGGCTGGACTGGCGCGTCGCAGTCGGCGGCCACGGCAAAGTCATCACGGAGCTTAATGACTACATGCGGGACCTGAAGCAGCAGGGTAGTCCTTGGCCCGACTTGATCGTCGTTGCCACCGACGCCAATTGCAAAGGATTGAACGAACGTGCGCGGGAGATCGTCGTCCGAGATGACCTTGCGCCGATGATCCTTGCCATTCCCGATCCGCATATTGAGCGTTGGCTGCTGCTTGACGGCGCGGCCTTCAAGACTGTGTTCGGCAAGGGTTGCGACTCACCCGATCAGAAATGCGATCGCGGGCGCTATAAACAGCGGCTAATTGAGGCCATTTATGCCACAGGAACAATACCTAGACTTGGCGGTATCGAATATGCGGAAGACATTGTGGAGCAGATAAATATCAATCGAGCCGCACGAGTGGATAGGTCTTTCAGGCGCTTTGTGGCGGATCTCCGCAATACGTTTCAGGGTTGGCAACCATGACCCCCAACGACAAACGCCTAATCGAAGTCGCCTTCCCCCTGAAGCAGGTTTCCCTCGACTCTGTCCACGAGAAGAACGTGCGGCATGGGCACATCTCCACGCTGCACATCTGGCCGGCGCGGCGACCGCTGGCCGCGTCGCGGGCGGCGCTGATTGCGACGTTGCTTGCCGATCCCGGCGATTCCAAGCAACGGCAGGAGATTCTGGAGCGCATGGCTGGTCGCGTCGTCGAGAAGATTGAGCGCAAGCGGGTGGGTGGGCGTGTGGTCGAGAAGGTGAAGGAGGAGACGGTCGGCGGCATTCTCCATTGGGGGCGCGAGAATGACCCCGATCTTGCGTGGTTCCGCGAAGAGATTCGCAAGGCGTACGGCGGGCGGGCACCCAAGGTGCTGGACCCGTTCGCCGGGGGCGGTGCAATTCCGCTTGAAGCCATGCGCCTCGGCTGCGACGTGACCGCTATGGACATCAATCCGGTGGCTTGGTTCATCCTCAAGTGTACCCTCGAATATCCGCAGAAGCTCGCCGGTCAGACCCGCCCGCTGCCCGAATTCGCGCTGGAGGACGGCGAATTCATGGCGGCGTTTCTGAAGGCGAAGGGGTTTAAGGGGGCCAGCTTGCGGACCTTCTTGGAGCGGCTCGGCCACGGCGATGGCGGCGATATCCAACTCGATCTCTTGCAACAGGACGATCCCATACTTGAGGCGGATCTCGCTTGGCACGTGCGGGCTTGGGGCCGGTGGGTGCTGGCCAAGGCGCGCACGGAGTTGGCTGCGTACTATCCGACTTATGCTGAGTTTGAGCCGCTGAAGCCGGACGAGGAGTATGAGCCGCGTCCCATGCGGCTTTTAGAGGTTGATGATGAGGGAGTTCCGCAGGTCGATCCTCTCAACGCCGAGTTCGACGCTGCCTATCTCAAGGACCCGCGCAACCCGCGCTGGATCGCCAAGCCCACGGTAGCCTATCTCTGGGCGCGCACCGTGACCTGCAAACAGTGCCGCGCCACCCTACCGCTGCTCAAGACGCGCTGGTTGTGCAAGAAGGATCGCAAGCGCGTACTGCTGACGATGGAGCCGAAGGACAATCAGACCGGCGTTGTCTTTGGCGTTCAGAGCGATGTGCCGCACAACGGCGGCAACGCGGCGCAGCGGCGAGAGCACGACAAGCGCATTGGAGCGGGCACCATGTCGCGCACTGGCGCAACCTGCCCTTGCTGCGGCGTGATCACGACGATGGAGGATATTCGTTTTGAAGGACGCGCTGGGCGGTTGGGCGCGGTGATGACAGCGGTAGTGATGAATGGACCGAAAGGCAAAGGTAAGGAATACCGCTTGCCGACGGACCATGAGCGGGCGGTGGCGGAAGTGACCGAGGAACAGCTTCAGGTGCTGTATGCGGACATCCCGTTTGGGTTGCCGGAGGAACCCTTAGCAAGCGAAGATGCTCTCGGCTTCCGCGTACCGCTATACGGTTTCGACAATTGGCGAAAGCTGTTTGCGAACCGGCAGCTATTGGCGATTGGGACGATTGTTCTCAGTATTCGGGGTCTGATGCAGGAATTCGACGATCAGCCGACCGAATGGGCGGAAGGAATAGCCGGAATCCTCACGTGTGGTTTTGACAGAATGCTCGACTTCAACTCGACCCTACTGTCTTGGATTACAAGCGTCGAGGCAATAGGCCACGTTTTCGTGCGGTATGCACTGCCGATGTGTTGGGATTACTCGGAGTCGGCACCCACGAATGATGTCCGAGGCGGATGGGAAATGTGCGTTGCCGCTGTCTGTAAAGCGTTAGAAACGGCAATGAAAGCATCAAACGATATTGCTCCCGTTCCCAAGCTCGTCATGGGAAGTGCCGCGACCACAGAACATGCCGATACCTTCGACATCATTGTGACCGATCCTCCGTACTATGACGCAATTCCATACTCGGATTTGATGGATTATTTCTATGTTTGGAGTAAACGGACCATCGAAAGTATGTCTCACGAATTCAGTAATGCTTTTGCTGAAAGTCTTGGCCCAAAGTGGAATCGCGAGCTTTCTGACGGTGAACTGATCGACGATGCCAGTCGGTTCGGCGGCGATCAGTCTGCATCAAAAGAGAACTACGAGCAAGGCATGGCCGAGGCATTTCGCCGTTGCTCGAAGAGCCTAACAGAGAATGGCCGTTTGGTAGTTGTATTCGCCAACAAGCATCCCGATGCTTGGGAAACGCTGGTAGCTGCACTCATGCGGGCTGGCTTCGTAGTGAACGGAAGTTGGCCTGTTCAAACAGAACAAGCTGCTCGGATGCGCACTCAAGCATCCGCCGCTCTCGCCTCCTCCGTCTGGATCGTCTGCAAAAAGCGCCCCCCTGCTCGCCCCGGCTGGGACACCACCGTCCTCAACGAAATGCGCGACAACATCACCCAGCAACTCCGCGACTTCTGGGACGCCGGCATCCGCGGCCCCGACTTCGTATGGGCCGCAACCGGCCCAGCCCTCGAAGCCTTCAGCAAGCACCCCGTAGTCAAAAAGGCCAACGACCCCAACCAACTGATGTCCGTCTCGGAGTTCCTGCGCGAAGTGCGGCGCATGGTCGTCGATTTCGTCGTCGGCCGTGTGCTGACCCAAGACGGCGACCAAGAAGCCGCAACCGGCCTCGACGACGTAACCACCTACTACCTGCTCCATCGCCACGACTTCGGCATGGCAGACGCTCCCGTCGGCGGCTGTATCCTCTACGCCCTATCGTGCAACCTCTCCGACTCCGCCCTCGTCAACCAGCACGACCTCCTCGCCCAAGCAGGCAAAGGAGCAGCCAACGACGAACCCGAAGAGGACGCCCCACCCGAGGACGCAGAAGAGACAAGCGGCGGTGCCAAAGTCAAGCTCAAACCCTATAACCGGCGACAGGGCCGCAACCTCGGCCTCGAAGCCCCAGGCGGACGCCCCGTCCCCCTCATCGACCAAGTCCACAAACTCATGCATCTCTGGCGCGCCGGCGACCAAGTCAAAGTCGATGACTACCTCGACACCCGCGGCCTCCAGCGCAACGCCCTGTTCAATCAAATCCTCCAAGCCCTCATCGAACTAGCCGACGCCGGCTCCGACGAACGCTCTATCCTCGAAGCCCTAAGCAACCACGTAGCCGCTCGAGATGGTGTTCAGGCGCAGAGGCAGAGGGAGCTTCAGTTCGGAGAATGAGTGCAGAACGATCCCCGATCCAACCTCATAAGGACAAAGGGACAATCGGCACGATACCAGAGTCTATGAATACTTGAAAACGGGATATTGTCCGTGGAATTCGAGTGGGATCAAAACAAAGCCGAAGCTAATCTGTCGAAGCACGAGGTTCCATTCGACGAAGCGAGAACAGTTTTCGCTGATCCATTCTATATTGATTTCTACGATCCTGACCATTCTGACGATGAGGAGCGATATATCGTCATTGGCAAGTCACAACGACATCGTATATTGATCGTATCATATACGGAACGCGATAATAAGATTCGTTTAATCAGTGCAAGAAAAGCAACCCGAAAGGAAAGAGAAGATTATGAAGAAGGCTGAGACCGCCATGGACGACGATCTTCGCCCCGAGTACGATTTGGGGAGCTTACGGGTGCGAAAGGTTGGCCCTAAGCGAAAGAACTTCAGGGGACAACCTATCCAGTTAGACCCGGACGTCGCTGCGATATTGGATTCTGAAGTGAAAAAAAGGGAGACTATTTATATGGAGACTGAAGTTATGACTCTCAAGGGCCATGGTATCGATTTAGACACCCTTGCTGAAAATTACGACATATTAATCCTCCCTGAGAATGCTGAAACACATGGGGAGCTCTTTGATGCGGACGATGCAGTGTCTCTTGCAAAGCATCTGAAGCAGTCTGGAGCTAGATGTGGGAACACCCTAGATATTGGCGTAAACTGTCCCACTCTTGACCGGAGATCCAATGATCTCTGGCTAGGGCTTGTCTGGATTCTCGGAAATGCTGCATGGCCTTTCTTAATCAACGTTGTCGCCAACATGTTCACTGACCCGATCAAGAGCGCGTTCACCAAGGGCAAAATACATGCCAAGTTCAGATGGTGGCAGAATGGCAAACCTATGCAACTCGATTGGCAAGGAGACGGTGACACTCTGGTTGAGGTATTGAAAACCCTACGTGAGTCTTCCGAGAAGGACGCGGCTTGATTGATGTTTGGTCCAAAAGGACATCACTTCCTTGAACAGATACTCCAAGAAGCGGAGTCGTGGCAAGAATTAGCGAAGGCCAAACGCTGGGATCGCGCAGACGACTTGCTACAGAACGCTTTGGCGAGGTGCAAAGATACCCTCTCCGCAAGCGATGATGGCAAGAAAAAGAACGCCGCCCTGCTGAGTGGGATTCTCATCAGGGGCATACAAGACGCAACCCAGCTATTCTTGCTGTCCTCGACAGAAGGATGGAGCAGAGACACCTCCAAAATCGAAGATGCTTGGATCAACCTATGCGATGCCCAAGACAGGTTGTCGTATGTGAACACGTTCACGAGCTTAACCAAGCTTGCATGGCTAATAGACCGCTTGAATGCAATGGATGCCGAGTTCATGCGTGTTTTTGGTCCTGGTATGTATATGAGCCCAGAGATCCTCGTAAAAAAGGAATTGTGCTCAGTGTGTCAGCAGGATATTAAAGGCTGTGACCACATACCAGGACATCTCTATGCCGGAGTTCGTTGCTTCGGCATCGCCCAAGATATGGCCCTGGAGTCCATTTCTGTGGTGATGAACCCTAAGGACCGGCGGTGCAGGATCTGGCCATGGCGCTACAAAGGTGGGAGCTTTGAGTCCGTTGTGGCTACGATGTTTAGCCTTGATGACTTCCTCGACGAGCCATAGCTCCGTGCCTCCGATGGAGGCGGAGTTGCCCAAATGAGAGAGCTTGGACCCGCAATTCATCCGGGGGAACACCTCGCCGAGGAGTTGAGAGAGCTCGACATGAGTGCAGCATCACTCGCACGACAGATTGAGGTCCCCGCCAGCCGAATCACCGAAATCCTCAACGGACGACGTGCAATCACTGGCGATACGGCTCTGAGGTTGGCTCATTTTTTTGACACCAGTGCAGAGTTCTGGCTGAATTTGCAGAAGCTCTATGAGTTGCGGATTGCTGAGAATAAAGTAGGCGAGGGTAGCATTGGAAGGCACGGGAAGGAAAATCCGTGAAAAGACAAGTGCTTGATCAGAAGACCCTAGATGACATCATCCGGCGCGTCGTAGAGGTCGCACAGCCGGAGCGGATTATCCTCTTCGGTTCCGCCGCCCGAGGCGACATGACCCGGAACAGCGACGTAGATCTCCTCATCATCAAGGAGGGCGGTGACGCGAATCTCAGGGCTCAGATTTACGAGAAGATGTACGGTGTACGCGTCGCGGTTGATGCGATTCTGGTCTCGCCGACGGATGTAGAACGCTACAAGGATAGCCATGCGTTAGTCATCAAACCGGCACTACAAGAAGGAAAAGTGGTATATGAAGCCGCCTGAACGTTTTCCGCCGGATGATCCCCGCGAGTGGCTGAACCGCGCCAGAAGCAGTCTCGCGATGGCGAGGAATCGCGTTCCCGATGCCTACTTGGAAGACCTGTGCTTCGGGGCGCAGCAGGCCGCCGAGAAAGCGATCAAAGCCGTGATGATATCGCGCAATATCGACTTCCCCTATGTACACAACTTGGCCCTTTTGCTGTCGATACTTGAAGAAGACGGGGAGAATGTCCCGGATGAGGTTCGTAGCGCTACGAGACTCACTCCCTATGCCGTGGATACGCGCTATCCAAGCGTCGAACAGCCTGTGTCCGAACAGGACTACCAAGATGCGATAGAGATCGCCGAAGCCGTAATCCAGTGGGCGGCGGACCGGCTGTCCCCAGAGCTTGGTAATAGCCAATCGGAGGAAGACTGATGATTACGTCGATTCGCCTCGTGAATTTCAAGAACTTCGCCGACGAGACCCTGCGCGTCGGCCCATTCACGGTAATAGTAGGCGCGAACGCCAGCGGCAAGAGCAATATCCGCGACGCCTTCCGCTTCCTGCACGGCATCGGTCGCGGCTACTCATTGGCGGAGATCATCGGCGGTAAATACGGGGCAGACTGGAAGCCGATTCGCGGTGCGGCGAATGAGATTGTCCGGTTCGGGCAGGCTGCGTTTTCTATTGAGGTCCGTATGAGGTTAGAAGATACAAACGCATGTTACCTAATCGAGGTTAGTAACGACAAAGAAAGACCCAATGAATTTCGGTTTGCCAAGGAAGAACTTACGGGCGTATTCAAACCTGACATCTTTGCCAACATGCGCTTTTTGGAACTGTCACCGGACCAAATGCGGGAACCGGCCTTTCCCGGCGCGACTGTCTTGGGTGACTCTGGCGAAAATTTGCCAGTGGTGCTAGAAGACATCTGCGCCGACCCCAAGCGCAAAGAGATTCTCGCCGATTGGCTAAGCGAACTTACACCTATGGACGTGGCCGACTTCGAGTTCCCGCGTGATCCCAGCGGTCGAGTCCATCTCACGCTCTGCGAGACGAATGGTAGACAGGTATCGGCCTATAGCGCGTCGGACGGCACCTTGCGATTTCTCGCCATGCTGGCTGTGCTGCTCGGTGAAAACCCCAGGGGCCTGTATTTCTTCGAGGAGATCGATACCAGTATTCACCCGGCACGGCAATGGCTCTTGCTCGAACTGATCGAAAAGCAGGCCGCTAAGAACAACATTCAAATAATGACCACCACTCATGCGTCGGACCTATTGACCTTTGTCAACGACAGCACGTTTGAGAATATGTCCGTTGTCTGCCGGCGGGAAGACTCGCACGACGCCATCATCCGCCCGGTTGCCGAACTGCCCGACGCCAAGAAATTGCGCAAGTCTGGGAGAGGATTGGGAGGACTGCTTACCGAAGGCTGGATGGAAACCGCACTCGCCTTCACTGAAAACCAGGATGAAACGGAGGAAGACGGAGAGTGAACGTCCTCATCATCCCCGAAGACTTCCGCAACGATCAGTACATTCTAAAACCTCTTTTCTCACGTCTCTTTCGATCCATTGTCAAACGGCGTGTACATGTTGATGTTTGCCGTGATCCGCTGCTTGGCGGCGTCGGGGAAGCGCTAAAATCAGAGCGCATTGCAGAAGTCATCGGAAAACACGGAGGCATGACGGATATCTTCATCCTGTGCATAGACCGGGACGGCGAGCAAGGGC
>JAJEEZ010000106.1:0-3546 GCA_022820705.1 Candidatus Latescibacterota bacterium
CGCGAGGAGCGTACCGATGTTTTCGATCCGCACTGTGAAGTCCGCTGGATTGCGAGGTTCAGGCAAGCCAGCGACCGGCTCTGAAGAGACCGTTGGCTTACCTGCTCTGTCCGCGGTCGAGGACAGGGGATCTTTGTCGGCACAGGCGGCGAACAAGACGGCCCCAATGCAGACAGCGTAAAACAGTTTCATGGAAAATTCTCCTGAAAAGGGTTTATGGAGTTCTATCTATTAGAACTCACCTAGAGCCTACATAGTTTCAAAAAGCGATGCGCTAAACCTGCGTCCACGCGCCACTGTTGTTGGACGATTCTACGGCGGCTGCGACGAATTTCATGCCCGCGACGCCCTCTTTCACTCCTGGGTGCGGAAAGGCTGCGGGCACGTCTCGTTCGCCACGGCGCACGCGGATGCGCCGCTCAATGGTGGTGTGGAGGTTGGCGAGGGCTGGGAAGAAGTCTTCGTGGTGCCCCGAGGGGACCCGCAAGTACGAGGCGACCGACGCGGGCAGGTCGAATTCAGCGCCAGTCCAGTAGGTAATGTCGCGGCCATCGCCGTGGCGCACTAGCAGGCATTCGGCTCGCTCCTGATGCCATTCGATGGAGCCTGTGGTGCCGAAGACGCGGAAGCCGTTGTCGTTGCGGTAGCCAACCGCGATCTGCGTGGCCGTGATCAGCGCGGTGCCGCCGTTTTCCAGTTCGCCGATTACGTTGAAGTCGTCGTCGAGTACGCGGCCTTCGACAAAGGTATTGAGCCGCGCCGAGACCCGCTCGACGGCCAGCCCGGTTGCCCAAGTCGCGGCGATAAAGGCGTGCGTGCCAATGTCGCCGCCGCAATTGGAGATGCCCGTGCGCGCGGGATCGGTGCGCCAGGACGCCTGCTGCTGTCCGGTCTGTTCGAGGGCCGTGGCCAGCCAGCCCTGATTGTACCAGGAAACCACCTTGCGGACTTGGCCGATCTCGCCGCTTTGGATCATTTCCTTGGCCAGCATCATCATGGGATGGCCCGTATAGGTGTGGGCCAGTACAAAGGGCACCTGCTCGCGCTCGACGATTTGGGCCAAATTTTCGGCTTCGGCAACCGTCATGGTGATGGGCTTTTCGCAGAGTACTGGGATGCCAGCCTGCAAAAAGGCTTTGGCCGGCTCGTAGTGGGCGAAGTTGGGCGTGACGATGGTGACGTAATCGAGGGCTTGCTCGCCGCTTTGCACCGCCTCTAACAGCGCCTGATAGGTGGGATAACCCGCGATGCCGTAGTCGTCGGCCGCGCGCAGTGCTGCCTCTGGGTTGGAGCGCAACGCACCAGCGACTAATTCACGGCTGGCGTCGAGCGCGATGGCGCGGTTGTGGACCATGCCGAAAAAGGAATCAGGGCCGCCGCCGCCGATCATACCTACTTTGAGTTTGCTCATGGAAATCCTCCCCAAGATGTATTATTGAAATGCTCTCTTCTAAGTACGCATGAGGGCCTAAAACTGTCAAACGATTTGGTGCTATTTGAGTAGGACCATTGGTCGCGCTTGATAGAAGGGACCAGCGGCGAACCGATAGAAATAAATACCCGTTGCCACCAGGCTACCTTGGTCGTCTTGGCCATTCCAAGTCACCCAGTATGTCCCCGCCGTCTGCCTCGCATTGACCAGTTGGCGCACCGGCTGGCCGATGGCGTTGAATACGGTCAGCCGCACCCGCGCCTCCTGCGGCAAGCGGTAGGCAATTTGCGTCTCTGCGTTGAAGGGATTGGGGAAATTGTGCAACAGCGCGAAGTCCTTCGGCAACGCAGTCGGTGCATCAGCCACAACGATCGCAAAGGTATCCCACCACACTGGGACGCCGTCTTTTTCGACGTGTACTGTAAACTCCACTTCCGTTCCGGGCGTGGCCTCTTCAATCAGTATCGGGTCTGGGCCGAAGAAGAAGACGTTCTTTTCGCCTGGAGGAAAGGAAACAGTGCGCGAACGGCCAGCACCGCTGGACGGATGCAGCAGCGGATTATTCCACTCGATAAAAGCGCGCACATTGGCGAGAAAGGTGAGCGGTGAGTGATTTTCGACCTTCAAGGCTAGCGGGATTTTCACCCCTGGAGCAAAGGCGCCGCGGCCCGCAGCTTCCTCGGCTTGGGCGGCGAGAAAGCCGTGAATGACCAAATTTTCCGCCGCAGGCATTCCTTCGACCACTAGGCCGCGCACTGCGTCAACAATCTCGTAGCTGCCAATGGGAAAGGTCAGTTCGCTCGTCGGGCTTGGCTCGATAAAAATCCCGGCCCACTGCTCTCCCGGGATCGCGGCCAGAAAGCGCGTGGTATCGGGATGGACGTGCAGGGTATTGGCAATCTGCGAGATTGCGGCCGAGCGGATGACGAAGTCGCCGCGTACGTGGATCTCAGTCCGTTCTGGATCCAGCCCCATCTGCAGGCGGTCCGATCCGGCCACCTTGATTTGGGTATTGCGGAAAACCACGAGTCGGCCTTCGGGAGCAACCGTCAGATCGCCATCAATCAGCACCTCGCCCGCCCAGTGCACTTCCTCGCGCAATTCCCCACCCCAACGCGGCATCACCACATCTAGCGCCAATCCGTCGCCGTCTGGCCGCATATTTTGCAGGGCTAGGCCCGTGGTCGCTTGGCTGAGCGTCGGCGTAGCCAGCATCGAGGGATTGGTCTCGACGGCGAGACGGCGATAGCGCACTCCATCGAATAGATCGCTGGCGTCGCCGAGATTGCCACCCCGGGCACGGGCGTAAGAAGCGTCGTGCGCCCAGAAGTCGAGATTGTCGCGGCCGGCGAAGCGGTCGGCCGTCTGGCCGATGGGAAAGCCGGCGTCGGCGTATTGACCGTCGGCGGCAACTAGGTCGAGATGCTTGCGTTGTTCGTCGTCGTTGTCGAAGACTTGGGGCCGGACGTGCCAGACCAGCAGCCCAGAGGCAGGCTCGTCTCGGTGGTAGTAGTTTTTCCGACTGCGGTATTCCAGCAGCAAATATTCCGTCCACAGGGTGTTATTATTCGGCGTCTCAGCGCGCAGCAGGATCTTGTATATCGCGCCGCCGGAGTACAAATCGCGCACCCGCAGATCCCAACTGTCGCGCTCGACCAAGATCAGCCGCTCGTTTTTTGCGCCAATCCAACCCAATTGCTCTAGACTGTGGGCGCTGAAGGCCACTGGACCGCTCATGCCGTCCCAGCCATGCGCTCCCCAGCCCATTAAGCCCCAGCGGCCAATACCGGCGCTGTCCTCGGCCGGATTTTGGGTGGGGTTTTTGAGGAAGGAGGTGTCGAAAAAATCGGGTAGTCCTAGGCTGTGCCCAAACTCATGGGCCATCACCCCCACAGTCTGGGCGAAGTTGCCGGTCTCTTGAACTGCTCCCTGCGACGGCAAACCGCTGACGCGAATGGGGCTGCCGTCCGGGCCAAGCGCCCGGGATACAAAAGGTTTTTCTGCCAAGCCCAAGCCCACCACCCCGGTCGCCGAGCCAAACAAAAAACCGTTGGGCACCGACTGCATGTTGATGAAGATATAATCGACCCAGCCGTCGTCGTCGCCGGAGTTAG
>JAJEEZ010000048.1:0-26292 GCA_022820705.1 Candidatus Latescibacterota bacterium
ATCCCCTCGTAGCGCTGGAAGACTTTGAATGGGCGGCAACCGACCGCGGCTTCGACCTTTTCTTTGACCCCGTCGCCGCCGACAACAATCAGCCCCTGCGGATCACCTTCCGCCTGCGGCCGCTGGTACACAACACCCCGATCAATGCCTATCTCCTCGGAGAGGGAAGCGTCCCACCGCATCCCATCGCCCCGGGCAATGCCAGCGAATTAGTGGGCACCAATGCGACCAACGCCTTTGTGACTCAGGCGCAGCCCGAGTTACAAGTAGCACTTTCAACAGCCATCATCTCGCCCAACGGGGATGGCCGCAACGATGCCGTTGCCATTGACCTCGTGTTGTCCCAGTTCGCCGCAGATACAGCCGTGGCAGTCGAGATCTTCGACCTCAGCGGACGCCGGGTGCGGCAGCTAGTCTCCCAGCCGCGACCAGCCGGCTTTTACTCCGAAACCTGGGACGGACGCGACGACCACGGCGCGCTGGTAGCTCCAGGCCTGTACCTCTGCCGCGTCGGCGTGGAAGCCGACTTCGACGTGTTTGCCGCCGTAGAGCCGATAGGGGTGGTCTATTGACCGCGCTGAGCAACATGCGATGGCTGGTGCTGCTCCTCATCAGCAGCCCGATAGCGGCGCAGACGCCCTCGGCTTGGGCCGTAGGGGGCACAAGCGGCGAGCCGTGGGCTGCGGCCGCGGAGCGCTGGATAGCCCTCGACGACTCTGTGCGCATCGGGGCAATTCAGCCGCGGGCGATTCCTCTAGGCCACACAGTTACTCGCCAACTCGTGCGCACCGGCATTGCCACGACTCAGCGCAACCTCTTTGGCTATCGCTGGAGCTTGCACAAGGGGCCGCGCCAAATCGAGGCCGATACCTTGGAGGTTGGGTGGCACCCGCGCCTGTGGCTGGGGGGCGGGTCCAACGCCCGCGCCGATGAAGTCATGCGAGGGCTAGTCGATGGCGACGAACTAACTGCGAGCTTTACCCACAGGGCGCGGGCCGATGGCCGCCCCAACAGCGTGCGGTTCATCACGCTCGACTTGGGCGTGCCCGTGCCCGTTGACAGCATCGTGTTCTTTCCGCCGCAGACCGGGCTGACCAGCGACAACCAGCGGCAGCGCGAGCTGTTCGCCCGCGCCTACGAAGTCAGCCGGACCAACGTGCCGGTCGAATGGCTGATCTTTGAAGACGAGACCACCTCAACCGGATCGGCGGGGTACCACCCCCTCGACGAGATTCTCGCCAGCACCTTTGCCAACAACACCAGCGTCGTCTCCCTCGCAACGGACCTGCGCTTTACTCGCTTTCTCCGCTTCAAGTTCGGGGAGGTCTCTACCACTACCTTGTTGGCCGAAATCGAAGTCTTTGGCCGCGGCTACCCCCAAGAGGCCCGCTACATCTCCGCACCCCATTCTTTCGGCCAAGCCGTGAGCTTGGGACGGGTCACGTGGAAATTCACCCGCTATCGCCTGTTGCCTTCTGGCGCGATCACCGCCGATCCCAGCGCACCTGTGCAACTAAACTTGCAGACCCGCGCCGGCTTCGACGACAATCCCAAGACGTACTTCATCTTCGACGACCTCGGCCGCCTGCTCGAAGTAGATGAGGACACCTATTTCAACTCGCCGCGCATAGTAGAGCGATTTTCCGAGGGCATCGCCGGCTTCCGCGCCAAGCGCGACGACGACATCGAAAACTGGAACAATTGGTCGGTCAATTACCAAGCGTCGGGCGACGAGATCCGCTCCTCAGACGGGGCCGAGTTCCTCCAGTTTCGCTTTACCATTACCACCGCAGACCCACTAACCTTTGGCGTACTCGACAGCTTGGCTTTTGAGGTCTCGCCGCTGTTGGCCGACCGCGCACTGGCGGAAATTGCCCTCGACGGGCGCGCCAGTGCGGACGGGGCCGTCGAGGTGCCCCTCGGAGTTGCCCAGCGCTTTGCCTATCACATTCGCACGGAGGCCGGCACAACCGACCGCGCGGGGTTCGACGGTATCGAGTTAGAAGTCACTCCAGCCTCCCACTTCCTCGACCTGACCATCGACGACCAGCCAGCGGCTGAGGGCGAGGATTTTTCCCTCGCCGCCAGCGACGAGCAGTTGCGCTTCACCTTTCCCGCGGCGTTTCAAGAGGACAAGGCGTTTCGCGTGCGCTTCCAAGGCGCGGTCTTTCAGCCATCGGTCTTTTTGGCCAGCCGCCTTTTTAACACCTCGGCAGCTAGCTTGCCGCAGTCCATCGAAGCCGGAGACGCCCACGCCGACGTGGCCAGCAACAGCATCCAAGTAGTATCCAGCGATGAAGCCTTGGGCATTCTCGGGGCGATTGGGCTTTCTGCGCCCGTGGTCACGCCCAATGGCGATGGAGCCAACGAGCAGGTCGCCATTGGCTTTGACTTGTTCGGCGTTGCTGGGGGTACGCTGCGGGTGGAAGTGCGCGACCTGAGTGGTCGCCGCTGCGCTGCGATTTTGGACGCGCAAGCTGCCGCCGGGCCGTACGCGCTGCAATGGGATGCGCGGGACCAACAGGGGAAGCTCGTCCCCCCAGGGCTGTACCTAATCCGCGTCGCAGTCGAGGTCGATCGCGGCGCGTTTGCCCGCATGGCCGCGGTCGGAGTCGCGTACTGATGGAATTAGGAATTGCGAATTGGTTGTCACGTACCAATGAGGACGACATGAAAACTCTACAACTAGCAGTTGCTTTCCTCCTATTCGCCGGCGCGGCGAGCGGCCAAAACCTGAGCTTTACCGGATCCGACTTCGCTTCTTGGGCCCATCCGCAGGGGCTAGTGGAAGTCTTGCCGCAGGGCATTAAAGTGAAGCGCTTTGATCAGCGGTTCAACGCAGTGGCCAACGCCCGCGAGTTTTCTGGCCAGTCCATCGGCGAATACGGACGGCGCTTTGCGCGCACGCCGTCCAACCAGCAGCAGGCCGACCTAGCCGGCGACCAAGACCCCAACACTTGGTGGAAACCCGACCCAGCCACCCCGGTGCAGTCGTGGTGGCTAGAACTGGACTTGGGGCGCTCTGTGGTCGCCGATAAAGTGCGCGTCCGCTTTCCCGACCGCGAAGGGGCTAGGCCCTTTAACTTTTTCTCGGTGTACGTCAGCCCGGGCATTCCGGTCTTCGGCGGCCGGGCCAAGCGCATCGTCTATCGCCGACTGGGTAGGCCGATCAACAACAACACCGAATCCCTAGTCGAATTCGACCTCACCACAACCGGCCTCGCCTCGGCCACGGGCGAACACCTCAGCGCGGACGAAATCCTCGACTTCGACATCATACGCTTCGTGCGCTTTGAAGCAGCCGGTGCCACGCCCGATGCCGCGCTCGCCGAAATAGAGGTAGAAGGCATTGGCTTCAACCTCTCCTCCATGGTGCAGATCGAGGATCGCACCGAGCACTGGGGCGGACGGACGTGGACATCCAAACACCGCGACTGCCCGGGTTGCGGCAAAGGCAGCGGGGCCGAGGCCCTCATCGACCAAGACGTGGGATTTCGCGGGTGGAATATCGAGGGCTCCGACAAGGGCAACTGGCGCGATTCAGGCGTCTGGTCCGTCGTCGATTTCGGCAACGTCTTTCGCGTCGATCGCATCATTTGGCTGCCGATCGTCTCCGGTCGCGGCCCGTTCCTCTACGGCTTCCAGCGCGACAAGCAGGGCAGTTGGCCTAGTTTCGATTTCTTCGCCTCCGACGGCACCCCCAGCAACAGCGCCGATCCAGTAGTTGAAGGTCCTTTCCACTACGACTTGCTGTCGTCCGTGGCCAACTCCGGCCGCTACTTGTTCGACTTCCAGTTCAAGCCGCGCGCGCTGCGGCTGCTGTTGTGGCGCGTGACGCGGCCCCAGCAATTCCACCGCGCCGCCCAACTCTTCGTCTTCCACAGTGAGGGCTATCCCGCGCAAGTCGAACTGGAGTCCGAAGACATTTCCCTCGGCGGTGCCCGCAGCATGCGCTTCGTCGAATGGGACGCCGACCTGCCGCCCGGCACCCGCATCGAAGTGGAAACCCAAACCGGCAATGGCTTCCAGACCCTCACGCGCTACTTCCTCACCAATGGCAAAGAAGTGACCAAACAAGCCTACGAGTCCGCCAAGTCCCGCAACCGCGGCGACATCGTCGAGGAAAGGGTGCGCGACGACACTTGGAGCGCGTATAGCCAACCCCATCGGTTCTCCGGGCAGGCCTTCCTCTCGCCGTCGCCGCGACAGTGGCTACGGGCGCGAGTGCGGCTCATCAGCGACGATCCCTCAGTTTTTCCCACCCTGCGCTCGCTTGCGTTTGTGGCCAATGCGCCGGTCATCACCGCGGGGCTGACGGGCCGCGTCTTCCCCCGCGAAGCCGTCATGGACACCTTACAGACGTTTCGCTACACCATCGCGCCGGTGGGCTTCAACAGCCGAGACGCTGGGTTCGATCGCGTACTCATCTTGCTCCCGCCCGGCGGTGGCCGCGACGCCGCGTTCATCAGCGCATCCGTGGGGGGAGCCGAGGTCGCAGCCACTGGCCTGCTGCGGGGGGATTCGCTCTTGGTGGAACTGCCGCCGCCGCTGGTCCGGCGGGATTCGGTCGCCATCGCCTTTTCCGCGCGCCTGTCCCACAGCCCTACGGTTTTCAACGCGTTCGTCGCCAACTCGGCCGCAGCAGAGAACCTCCAAGGCGTCGTCCCTGCCGAGTTCGGTGCCGATATAGTATTTGTGCCCGCAGCGGTCGCTGGCGGCTCGCTGATCCGCAACGTCGAGCACACCCGCTCGATAACCCCCAACGGCGATGGCTCCAACGACCAATGCGAACTGAATTTCACCGTCGTCAAGACCGAGCAAGCACCGCAGGTACAGATCTTCACCCTAGATGGCCGGCCCGTAGTCGAGCTCGCAAGTCAAGGCCCGCCGGGGCGGCGCTTCCACTACGTTTGGTACGGACGGAGCGCCGACCGCGCAGTGCCGCCCGGCATCTACGTCCTGCGCATTGCCATAGAAGCAGATGCCCGCGCCGACCGCGTTTACAGGCTTGTACATGTCGTTTATTAAGAGGGAGTACACTGTGAGACGTCGAATCTTCACACTATTAATCTGCCTATTTGCCTGGACGCCGCCACCAGAGGCCAGCGCCCAACGCGCCACCGCATACGACAACCCCTATTACACCACGGGGACAGAAGTTTCTCCGGCGACTCTCGTGCCCTCGGTGCGCAAGTGGTACCTGCCGCAGCGGCTGTACTCGCTATACGACTGGCGGCAAGAGCAATACTCCAACTACGCCCGCGACCACTACGAGCGCTACACCGAGGTTTTCTTGGAAGGCTCGCCGTTCTACGACGTGTACGGCGATTACATCACCCAAGGCTGGCTGGTGTACGACTGGACCGAAGACTACCCAGAGGACAACGGCAGCATCATCACCAAAAATCCGCGCTTTCGCTCGTGGTTCAACAACCTGCTCGTATCGTCGAGCCATTCCGGACAGTTCTACTCGGCCCTGATGGTGGGCGACGGCATCCGCACCACCCTGACCCCCCTGACGTTTTCCAAGCCGCGCTTCGACGGCATTCAGTGGGATCTTACCACCGACAAGTACGCCCTGACCATGCTGTCGTCGCGGGTTAGCAACACTGGAGAAATTTCCTCCAGTGAAGTCGGCGGCGGCGTCCAAGCTAATACATTCACCACCCTGATGGCCGCTAGAGGACGGGTGCAAGTCGGGGATTTTGCCGCCCTCGGCGCAACCTTTGTCAATGCCGCGCATCGCAACTCCAACCTGCCGTTTGGCGACAATTCGCTCAGCGGCCTGCTCAGCGGCCCAATGAACGCGGACTTTGTCCGCTCCATCGTCGTGCGCATTTCCGACGATTCGCCCGAAGACGGCGAGGGCGGCGCACTGCTGTCGCGCTGGCGCATCTTCATCGATGGCGTCGAGCACACCGGCGACATCGTCCCCGTGGTCGAGGGCGGCATTCGCCGCGGCGGCGCGATTGTGGCCAGCGGCACAGATGTCATCACGCTGACCTACAACATCGAAGACTTCTCCCCGAGCATAGAAGACGCCATAGACGATTTCCGCGAGATCGAGCGCATTGAAATCGGCCTCGTCCTAGCCAACGACTACAAGGTCGAAGTAACCTCCAACAAGCAAACCAACAACCTCGGCACGCCCGTATTCCTGCCGGTGTTGCGCGCAGCCGGCAACGTCAAGGACGGCTCAAATCAGGCATTTCACCGGTTCAGCTACGGTCTGCCGACCGGGACCCGCATGTTGGGCTTTGACCTCGCCGTTGCCGACCTGCAGGGCTTTGACTTCCGCGGCGAGTTCGTCCGCAACTTTCAGTACCGCCGCTTTCCCAACGAGAACATGGCCACAAACCAGACGCTAGCGACCAACGAGGCCCAAGCCCTGTACGCGACCGCGCAGAAGCGCAGCTATCCCTATACGTTTTTCGCCGAGGTTTTCAGCATCGACGCCGATTACTCCACCCGCGCCTTCATCCCCAACGCCGAGGGCGAGGTGTTTTACGACAACGAGCAACGGCACCTGTACGAATTCGTCGATGACAACGACGATCAGGACGAGCTACCGGACTGGACGCGGCGCACGTTCGGCAGCCGCGTCAACACGCGGCAGGGGCAGCAGTTGCTGACCGACGCCGCGGTTTTCCCGGGCATTGACGAGGACAACGACGACATCTCGGATTTCAACCGCAACTTCAATACCCAGCCCGACTACGAGGAGCCGTTTCTGCGCTTTGACGTGGATCCACCGGAGTTTTTGTTCGGCATGGACATGAACAGCAATGGCGTCATCGACCGCTTTGAAGACGATGGGGAAGCCGATTATCCCTACAAGCTAGGCCGCCGAGGATTCAACACTTACGCCGCGGTCGAAATTTTGCCCCGCATGAACCTCATGGTCGGCTATCTCGACCAGAGCCTGCTAGAGACGGCCCGGGACAACCAAGCCGCCTACCTGCTGCTGACCGCGAAAAAGGAGTTCCCCGCAAAGGATTTCAGCGCGTGGCTGATTGCCAATCCGCGCCGGGTTAAAGACGACATTCCCGACGATGTGCTACTGTGGCGCGACCTGCCCGGCACGCGCGGCCGCTCGGTCTTTACCCGCGACCTCTTGCCCGCGCGCAACGCCTTCATCAACACCACGTACCTCGAAGTACACTACGACCGCTACCTACCATTGACGGCCAAGGTCAAACACGAATTCTATCAGCAATTGGGCGATCAGGAAGGCGAGTTGCGCGACCAGCGCTTCTTGGGCATCGTGACCAAAGGCGAGTACTCCACCCACATCCGTAGCTGGACCTTGGTGCCCAAGTGGAAACAGCTTTACAACAGCCGAGTGCCAGCCCAGCGCAGCGCGCTCAAAATCCGCGAGCTAACGGAAATTTTCTCGCTGCAAGCCGTGCGCAGCATCAACCGCAACATGAGCTTCATCGCCGGAGCCGAGTGCGAGCTGTTCAACAATCTCCGTCCCGCCCCAGACCCCCTGCCCTCGGGCTACCTCCTCGACGGCACCACGTGGGTGCTCGCCGCCCAAGTCGCCAACGACTCCGCGTACCTAGGCTACGCCCTGACAACCAACGTCGGCGCGCGCTGGATCCGCAACAGCTTCGACGGGTCGCCCGCTTCGTCCGAACTGCTTTCCTTCATCACGGTGTACGCGGGCTTGGGCACGGATCGCTAGCTTCAAGCGACTTTCCACACCGATGTGATTGGCGAAAGGAACTGATATGCTCAACAACGTAATCGTCCGTCTCGTGATCCATTATGTCGCTACATTCCTTTTTTTCTCGGCCTTTGGGAGTTGTTTCCAGATATATCCATAGCAACCTATGCCAAGCAGTGGCAGCAGGTGGGGATTGTCCAGCAGGAAGACGGCCCGACGATCATCGAGTTTGATGTTCGGCTAAAGAAATCCACGGAACCGACCGCCTTTATCAGGCAGCTTGAAGAAAGCGCACATCCGAGCTCGGTGCCGCCCGCGGCGACAGCCTCACCCTTGCTCAGTACGACCTCGAAAAACCAGCGCAGCGATTCAAGCTGCCCAAGCAGTGGCGCGAGATTTCTGGCTTGACCACGATCGGTGCAAACCGACTCCTCGCGCACGATGACGAAAGAGGCGTAGTATTTGAGATCGATTATCGCGCTGGGACGATTGTAAAGACATTCGCCCTCAGCGATCAGCGCGCCCCGGTCGCCGACGATTTTGAAGGCATTGCCGCGGCTGAAGGCCGCCTGTATCTCGTCTCGAGTGCCGGGCGATTATACGAGTTTGGCGAAGGGGCCGACCAAGAGACCGTGCTCTACAATCTATATACAACCGGCATTGGCCGGGACCACGAAATCGAGGGCCTCGCCTACGAACCGGACCAACGGGTGCTGTTGCTTATCAGCAAAAACGCTAGGAATCCCCAGCAAGCCGACCACATAGCGATATATCGCTGGTCCGTCGATACCAAACAGCTCGTCGCGGATGGGCCACTCCTGATACCCACCGCCCAACTCGCCCCCCGCATCGACAGCAAGCAATTCCAACCCTCGGGCATTGAGCGGCACCCGCTCTCGGGAAACTACTTTGTCGTCGCCGCCCGCCAGTGTGCCGTTGCCGAGATTACCCCCCAAGGACAGGTCCTCGCCGTCGCCAAGCTGGCGGCCAAGCGGCATCCACAAGCCGAGGGCATCGCGTTTACTGCCGATCATGCGCTGGTCATATCCGACGAAGGAACGGGTAAGCGCGCCACCCTGACTTTTTACCCGGTTGCACAGGTCCGCTAGCACCCCGCGGACGGAACTTTGCAATCCCTAGGGCGTTACGTTGGCATGAATCTACCCCAACAAGCAAGGTGCCAGCGCAGTTTAATTTTGCTCATAGCACTCGCCGTGGTCGTCGCCGGTTGTCAGGCCGGACGGCTGCGGGGGGCAAACTACGGGGCCGATCAAGAGCCGTACATCTGGCCGGACCTCCCAGCAGAAGCGGTCGCAGTCGGCGGGCAAGTCGCATATCGAGTCATCTTGGTCGGCGACACCGGGGAGCCGCTGGCGAACGATCCCACCCTGGCGGCCATCGGGCAGTGGGCCGTTCCACCCGAGCGGGCCGCGGTCGTGTTGCTGGGGGACAACCTCTACCCGTCGGGGCTTACAGCCGATGACCGCGCCCGCGGCGAAGCCATTTTGCGCCAGCAGCTTGCGGCCACCGCGGCACTGCGGATTTTCGTGCCGGGCAACCACGACTGGGGCTCGGCGGCCCAAGACTGGACCGGAGGGCGCGTCGTCGAGCAGCAAGAGTTCGTCTTGGCGTGGCCGGAGGGCGCAGTCGATTTCCTGCCCCGCGACGGCTGCGCTGGCCCAGCCATGCGCGAGTTGTTCCGGCCCGGAGACGGGTTAAAGCGAGGGGTCGCGGTCGTCGCCATTGACTGGATGCCGTGGTTTTCACCGGTCGCCGACACCAGCCATTGCCCCGATGGCGATTTCGCAGCGCGGATTGACGCGGCCTTTGCGGGCCTAAAGCAGCATTTCGCTATCGTGGTCAGCCACTTTCCCCTGCGCTCGGGCGGTACTCACGCTGGCTTTAGCCGCGGCTTCATCATCGACCGCATCATCGACTTCTATCACCTGCTCCGCCCGCGGCTGCCTCTCGATCTAGGCCATCCGCAATACATGGCCCGCGCCCAGCAGGTCCAAGACGCGCTCGCCAAGCATCGTCCTCTCGTCTATGCGGCCGGACACGATCACAGCTTGCAGCTTTTCGCGGCCGACGAAGTTGCGCGGATGCACATCGTCAGCGGCGCGGGTTCGGCCGGCAAAGTGTCGCCGGTGACTGCGGTGGACGGGACGATTTTCGCCCACGCGGTCCTCGGCTTCGCCGTACTCGATTTCGCCAGCCAAAACGGCGTGGACACCCCGATCGTGCGCATCGTGCAAACCGGGCAAGAAGCACCCGTTTTCGAGATGCGCCTTCCCTGATCCGACCCGGAATCCTTTGTAGGGGGCGGTTTGCAAACCGCCCCCTACTAATCCTAGGCGAAGAATTCTCAGAAGGTACCTACTCAAACGCCTTCTCCAACGCCGCTGGGAACACCTGTATTTGGCCTGCATACGCCTCGCGCAACTCGGCCAATAGCGCATCCATGGCCTCGGTTTCGGCCTGTACCCGCAGGGCCGCGCGAATGCTCTCGCGCACAAAAGCAAAATCCACTACCCGGCCATCGGTGCGAGTAAACTGGTCAATGTGCTGGTCGTAAAAGGCCCGCCCCGCTTCGTCGCCAATTTCCCCGACCCGCTCGGCCTCGGCTTGATAGAGCCGCTTGACCAACAGGGCGTCTCGTTCCCTTTCGACGCTGGCGCGGATATCCGCATCGTCGGCGATCCCCAGCTTGCGGGCTTCCGCCACCATGATCTGCTTGCCGGCGAGGTTATCTACGGCCTTGTACAGACGCGCACTGTCGAGTTCGGCTGGGTGCGGCGCACGGCCCTGCTCGACTAAGGTGAGGTACTCCTGCGCCATAAGCTGGCCGCCGCGCCACTTGAGTAGAGGCGCATTTCCTCCATCCCATTGAGTCGATTGCGGTGGAAGGGCGAGCAGCGCGGCAAAAACCTCCGCGTCCAGCGCCAACTGATACCGCTCGCGCAGAGTAACCACGTAGCGCTCCATATCGTCGGCCCGGCTCTGCACGAGGGCCTGTTTCTCCACCCACTCGCGGGCCACGGCAAAATCGACGGGGCGTCGTTCCCCAAGCCTGAAGACGTGGTAGCCGCTCACGGTCTGCACGGGGTCGGGATACACGCTGCCGATGGACATGGTAGCGAGCGGCACCTTCAGCCCCTCGTACACCTCGCCGATCTTGAACCAGCCGACCCAACCGCCGGGGCCAAAGCGCTGCTGAATGTTCGGCAGGGAATAGGGTCTGATCAGCGACTCAAAAGGCGTCCCTTCCTCAAGCAACTCGAGGACCAGACGAGCCTCTTCTTCGGTGGCGCAGACGATGTGCTGACTGAGCACTTCCACATCGTACTGCTGTTGGGCAAAAAACGCCCGCAGATCCGCGTCCGAAAACGAATACGACTTCTGCACAGCCTCCTGCTCGTAGAGCTTGTTCATCAGCGCCCTGCGCTCGCTCTTGGCCACGGCCTGGGCAATAGCCGAATCGCGGTCGTACCCGCGCCGAAGGGCCTCGGCAACGAGCAATTCCCGCGCGATGACGCCGTCGAGCAACTCCTGCTTACCCTGCTGATCCAGTTCCTTGACGTGGCTGTAGCCAGTCTCCCGCAGCTTTTGCGCTGTTTCCGCAAACTCCTCTACTGATATGCTCTTGTCGCCGATGCGCAGAACCGTTTCTTCCGCGCACCAAACCGCGCTGCACAAGACGAGGAGTGCGCAGGTGCTAACTAGAGAATATTTCACGATGTGATGGGATCTTTTTCAGGTTGCGGAAATAGGACAGCTTCTTCAGGCAGTCCTGAAGGTAGAATCATTATTAGTGATGCGCTGAATCTCTTGAAGAATACGCGAAGGAATCTCACCATTATTGCTGTACGCCACTGCATGCCCATGCTCTGTCCCATTAACCCACGCATAAGCCATTCGATTAGCAGTACCTATACTTACAGAAAACGTCTGAGTCGGGGTCGGGGACCAGTCAAGAGCGATCTCGCCGTCCGGCTCCACGGAGATTTCTGGTAATGGCAGATCCTCCGGCAGCCGACGAATGAAGTGCGCGCTACACTCAACGGCATTTTGGCTAACGGCTTCTGCGCTGTAGCCATCCCAGTTCGCTTCAGCACATCCTGCCGCTAGCTCATAGAGCCTATTCAGCGCATCTTCTTTAGAGCCAAAAAGTGCTCTCGAACTTTCAACATGCTTGAATAGGTTCAAGGCATTCTCCTTTATAACACCAACTCCATCAGCCACCGCCGACTGTTGCTGTGCTGGCGATAGAAGTGAGGGATATGTATTTGATGCGCCTATTTTGGGACAAAAGGTATATTTGTCACATTGCGCTTCAATTGTTTTCGCTTCTTATAGGCAAATGCCGAACTGAAACCAAACCAAACGAGGAATACGAAGCCAAAAACGCCCAGTGCAGAAGACCAGCCAGATTGTATCATTGCGACGGCGATGCCTACGAGGATACTGAAAAGTGCAGAAGATTGAATAGACCAAACCTCATAATCCTTGAGGACAGACGAATCCACCAACTCTATTTCAAGGGTCTGCGGCACGGAGACCACTACGGTTGTTCTCGCAAGTGGCGTAGGCGAGTCGAAGTCAGCCTCGACATGCCTTGCAGGTTCCGTGTCTTTGCTCGCGTCTCTCATTAGGCTATTCTCTTTTCTAATTCTGGCCAAAAATCTTTGGGAAGATAGCCATCGTATCGACCTCCAGACATTAAAGGGCCAATGACGAGATGTATCCTAACTGGGGAACCCTCGGCTACTTCTATCAGGTTTTTCTTAATTTCTTGCCATTCTTGCGGAGCGGATATCCTAACGACGTAAAAAGTGCTAAGTGGACGCGCCCAAGAATAGTCTTCTATGCACTCTTTTAGCTGAGCGTTGAGCGCATCCCACTTCTCGCCTTCGGCATTAATATCCCACGATACTATAAAGTGCATGGCCTTTTTCCTTTTTTTTAACGTAGCCATCGTCAAGTGGGTAGTTGAACCGCCGACCAACCACAATCCAAATTATCGCCCAATAGCGCCCTATCGTCAAAACGCCCCGCGCTCCTCAACGCTCCTCTCGAATCACAATACTCTGATCGGCCTCTACGCCCACCAGCGTCTGCACCACACCACTGGGCCAATGAACTTGCAGCGTATCTACCTGCGCGTGGTCGCCCAAGCCGAGTATCAAACGCACGTCGTTAGAACCCATGTAACCGTAGCTGCGGCGGATCTCCCGCGTCTGCACCAAATCGCCGGCCACGGCGCGGACGCGCGCGCCCAAACCATCCCGATTGCTCACAGTACCAACGGCCTCAACCGTCAGATAGTGATTCGCATTGCCGCCATCATTGCGCAACAGGGTGCAATGCGGAGCGGCCGAGTCCGAGACGAATATATCCACGTCCCCGTCGTTGTCGCAGTCGCCGAACACGGCACCGTGACTGACGCGCTCGACCAACATCCCCGGTCCGCTGTGCTCGGTCACCTCGGCGAACGAACCGTCGCCCCGGTTGCGGAAGAGTTGGTTGCGCTGCGGATACGTGGTGGCCGGGTCGTACTCTTCCACGTTCTCGTCGAGGTGCCCATTGCTGACGAACACGTCGAGGAACCCGTCGTTGTCGTAATCGAGAAAGGCGGACGTCATGCCGAGATACGGCACGCTGGACACACCTAAATTGGCCGCAAACGTGACATCCGTGAAGAACCCATCGCCGTCGTTGTGGTAGAGCGTGTTGGGCAACCACTGGAAGGTCGCCACAATAATGTCGAGGAATCCATCGTTGTCGTAGTCGCCCCAATCGGCTCCCATAGCCGACTCGGCCAACCCTTCCTCGTTGTACGCCACCCCAACCTCAGCGCCATTTTCGCTAAACGTTCCATCGCCGTTGTTGAGAAAGAGAAAGTTGGGTCGCTTGTCGTTGGCGACGAACAGATCGGCATCCCCGTCGTTGTCGAAATCGCCGAACACCGCAGCGAGTTGGCGACCCGAATCGTCGGCAAGACCAACTTCTGCGGTCACATCGACAAAGCGGCTGCCCCCGTCGTTGCGGTAGAGCACGCCTGCCTGCCCAGGATACGTATTGGGGCCACAGTAAATTCGCACCGTGCCAGCAAAGCACTCCTCGTTGTGGGCCGGGTCGAACTCCATGTAATTGGCCGCGTACAAATCCAAATCGCCATCGCGGTCGTAATCGACAAAAGCCGCGTGCGTCCCCCACCCTACATCCCCGACCGCCGCCACCGCCGTAACGTCGGCGAAAACGCCAGCACCTTCATTCCGGTACAACACATTCGGCCCGTAGTTGGTCACATACAAATCCGCATCGCCGTCGTTGTCGTAGTCGCCGACAGCCGCACCCATACCAAAGCCGGCATCGCCCGTGCCAGCCGTGACTGTGACGTCGGCAAAGGTTCCGTCTCGTTGATTGCGATAGTGCGCGTTGGGACTAGTCGGGCCGCGATAACCGGGCATGGGCGCGCCATTGACAATGTACAGGTCGAGCCACCCGTCGCCGTCGCCATCGAAAAAAGCCGCGCCCGAGCCGACGGCTTCCACCATGTACTTGTGGCCGCTGGCCCCGTTGACATAGCGAAAATCTAGGCCCGCTTCCTCGGTAATCTCCACAAATTGCGGGGCTGGCTCGGCGAACGCGAACGCAGCGAATACAACGCTAGCCCACAACAAGATGCGCGACATCATCGGCCCATCTGCGCGGCGATTTGCTCGGCGGCCGCGAGGTTGCGGCGGAGCTTTGGATGATCGGGCTGGTAGCGCAGACCTCGGCGGAAGGAGGCAATGGCGCGCTCGTACTGCTTGCGCAACATCTGGACATTGCCCAATCCCAAGTGCGCGAGGGCGTACGTGGAATCGGCCTGCAATGCACGGCGGAACCGCTGCTCGGCCGCGGCCATTTCCCCCCGGCGGAAGTGGATGTTGCCGAGGTTGTGGTGCGCAGGCGCGAACGCAGGGTCGCGGTCGAGTGCCTGGAGGTAGCGGATGCGCGCTTCTCGGTATTGGCCGCGCTGCCCGTACACAACAGCCAAGTCGTGGTACGCGCCAGCGTCGTCTGGGTGCGTCGCCAAGGTGTTTTTCAGCATGGCAATCTGCTCTTCTTCGTCGTCGAGCTGCTTGTACAGCGCGAGTTGGCGTCGCCCCTCTTCCTTCTGCCCAGAGCGCAGCAAGGCGTTGCCGAGGTTGAAGCGGGCTTGGGCAAACAGCGAATCCAGCCGCACGGCGCGGCTAAATTCGGCCGCAGCCGCTGCGTAGTCGCGCCGGAGATAATAGCTGCGCCCTAAGCCATTGCGGAATTGGGCCGAGGTCGTATCTGCGGCTACGGCGCGGCTAAAGGCTTGCTCAGCGACCGCGTAGTCGTTTTGCTTGATATGGGCTTCGCCGAGGTTGAACCACGCCTCCCCATACCTGGGCACCGCGGCAATGGCGTGCTGATAGGCGGCAATCGCGGCTGGGTAGCGCCCCTCGCGGGCGTGCAGCAACCCGAGCACCATGTGCGCTTGGGCGCGGTCGGGCTGCTCCTGCACTGTCTGTTCGAGCAGGGCCAAGGCATCGTCGTAGCGGTCGAGGCGCGTAAACAGGATCGCCAACTCGGTCCGCGTCTTGGCGTGGCTCGGCGCTAAAGTAATGGCCTGCTCGTACGCGCGGACGGCCGCGGGCAAAGCCTCGTTTTTCGCGTGCGCCTCGGCCAACTTGCGGTAGAGCACCGGCGATTTTTCGTTCTGGTCAACGGCGCGCTCGTAGTGGCCAGCGGCTTCGCCGTAGCGGCCAGCGCGCATCAAGCGGTCGCCCTGTACTTCGTGCGCTAGGTCGGGTGCTTCCGCACAGCCGACAATCGCCAGCAAGAGCAGAGAGGATCTGTACCAAGGCATACAAAAAGTATAGACCGAGCTAGTATTGCCGACAAACCTTAGTACACAACAGTAGAGCGGTATGGGATGCTTCGCTTCGCTCAGCATGACAAGTGGGTGCTTTGCTTCACCGTGTCATGCTGAGCGGAGCGAAGCGGAGTCGAAGCATCTTAGGCCACCATGTCCATGTATAACGTTACTGTCGTGTACTAAGCCGACAAACGCAGAGGACAATCCATGGAACGCAGAGCATTCTTCAAGGGAATCGCCGCAGCCGCAGCCGCAGCCCCACTCCTTCCCGACGTGGCCGAAGGACTTGCGGAGCGGCTCGGCACCCTCGGTCGAGACGTAACCTCCGCTAGCAGCGAGCGCACCCTGTGGCAGCGAGTGCGCCGAGAATTTCGCCTACATCCCGGCCTAGTCCATCTCAACTGCGGCAGTATTGGGGCAACGCCCCGCGTAGTGACCGACGCCCTGACCGCGTACCTCGCCGAGCTAGAGGGCAATCCGCTGGCCAACACCTGGGGCGGCCTCGGCAAAGAGATGGAAACGGTACGAGCCAAAGGGGCGGAGTTCATTGGGGCCGAGCTGGACGAAATCGCGCTGACGCGCAACACGACCGAAGGCATGAATCACGTAGCCAGCGGCCTCGACCTCCAGCCGGGCGACGAAGTGCTGACGACCAATCACGAACACGGCGGCGGCATGGTCTGCTGGCAGCACTTGGCGCGCACTCGCGGCGCGGTGGTTCGCTACATAAAAATGCCCAATCCCGTGCGGAATACCGCCGAGATCCTGCAACTAGTAGAAGATCACCTGACGCCGCGCACCCGCGTGTGCAGCTTCTGCCACATCGACACCATCACCGGGCTGCAAATGCCACTAACAGCCATCGCCGCCCTCACTCAGCCCCGCGACATCCTGCTAGTCTGCGATGGCGCGCAAGCCCCAGGCATGATCGACGTCGATGTCAAAGCACTCGGAGTGGACACCTATGCCTCCAGCAGCCACAAGTGGATGCTCGCTCCCAAGGGCACGGGACTGCTCTACATTCGCAAGGAAGTGCAAGATCGCGTCCGGCCCGTATTCACGTATTCCGGTTACAACGCCTATTCCGCCTCGTCCGGCACCCGCAACGTCCCACAAATCGTCGCGCACGGAGTGGCAATGGAATTCCACAACACCATCGGCCGCCCGCGCATCGAAGCACGCTGCCGCCAACTCTCCGCCTACGCACGCCAGCGTCTAGCGGAAATCCCCCAACTCACACCGATCACCCCAACCCAGCGCGAGCTATCCTCGGGCATCGTCAGCTTCTCGCTCTCCAGCGGCAGCCACAGCGAAGTCGTCGCCGCGCTGCAAAAGCGCGATATCTTCCTCAAACCAGCGCAGGGCACGTACGCCTATGTGGAGGACGCTGGCGTACCAAAGGAAAACTACAACGCCATCCGCATCTCCACGCACATCTTCAACGACGAGACTGACATCGACCGCGCCGTCGAGGCGTTGCAGCAAGTCCTCGGCTGATCCCAGAGCCGCTCAGCGTCGGTTGCCCCCCTCGGGTCCGATCTCGCCCGTACCCACCCCAACGCCCGTGAGCACTTCGCTGTAGCCGGGATAGGTAACGGCGTATTGGAATCCCTCGTTGGTGCCTGCTGCGCCAAAGCGCCCCTGCTTGTCGAGCGCCACGAAGTTGAGGTGCAATTCCTCGACCGGACGCGGGTCGAGCGCGACGATGCGGCGGATGGTCTCGACGCAGGCTTCCTCCGGGTGCAGCCCCTGGCGCATGTATTCGACGACGAGAAAAGTGGCGCAGTAGCGCATGACATTTTCGCCCAGACCAGTAGCACCAGCCGCACCCACGCCCCCATCGACGTACAGCCCGCTACCGATGATCGGCGAGTCGCCAACGCGGCCCGGCAGCTTATAGCCCCAACCACTGGTCGAGCAGCCGCCAGCGATCCGCCCCTCACCGTCGAGTCCAAGCAGAGCGATAGTGTCGTGGTTGTCAGCCGCGTCCTGTTTTTCCCGCCATTCCTCCCACGCCTTGCGCCTCTCTTCCGTGAGCAAATCGACGCTGGCAAAACCCTGCTCCAGCGCGAACTGCCGCGCGCCTTCGCCGACGAGCATGACGTGCTTGGTCTCGTCCATCACCCGGCGCGCCACCGAGATCGGATGCAGGATCCCCTCGATAGCGGCGACGCTCCCGGCGCGTTGCCCCTCGCCGTCCATAATGCAGGCGTCGAGCTGCACCACGCCCTCGGCGTTAGGTATGCCCCCCAATCCCACGGATGCGTTAGAGGCGTCGGCTTCGGCGACGTGGATGCCGCGCTCGACCGCGTCGAGGACCGAGCCGCCCTGTTCGGCAGTTCGCAGCGATTGTTCATTGGCGTCTTTGCCAAAGGCCCAAGTGGAGACGAAGAGAGGGCGGTCTGTGCTCATGGGAATGTCCTTTTCTGCGCGCGCCGTTCCGGCAAGGGCTAGGCCGCCGGCGGCTAGCGCGGTCTCGCGCATGAAGCGGCGGCGACTCAGCGGCATGGCCTATTCCTCGTCGCCATTGTGATGTTCGCCATCGTCATCCGCGTCCTTATGTTCGCCATCGTCATCCGTGTTTTTATAGGCAATGGCGGCGATCTCAACGCGAAAGTCAAAGACGATCTGCGCTCCGCCGGTGCAGGCCCGCGCCGGAAATTGCTCTTTGAAGTACGAGGCATAAGCCTTGTTCATCTCGTGGTAATCTTCAATGTCCGCGAGCCAGACGGTGACACTGACGAGGTCGTCGAACGCATACCCATGCTCTTCGAGTATCCGCCCGATGTTTTTCATGGTCTGATGAGTCTCAGCCGCGACCGACTCCTTGACGTCGGCACCGTCAGCCGTGCGGGCGATCTGGCCGCTGATGAAGAGGAGGTCGCCAGCTTGGCGAGCCGCGCTGAAGGGCAGGGTCTTGAGCGGCACGGCCTCTTGGGCAAGGGCTGGCGAAACGGCGAGCGCACACGCGAGCGCGGCGCGGATACAGCTTTTCATATTGGCATCTCCTAGTTCGGGTTGAAGCCTGTTAATAAGCTCAATAGGCCCTAAGACGACAACTGGAGAGGGTCGCCGATGCGGGCCAGCATCCTTTATATTTTATAGAAATAACGACGTTACTGTATTGTATTTTTATTGACAGAGATATGGTCCGCGCTTACTTTTATGCTGCACAGAATTTCACCGCTATCACCCCTATCAAGGAGATTCCAATTATGACTGAGCTAACCTCCCACGACCACGGCGAGCGCATCGGTCGCCTCGAAGGTATCATCGAACAAATTAACGAGCGCCTCAACAACATAACCCGTCGCCTCGACAGTCTAGAAATTAACCACCGCCGAGACTTTCGCTGGCTCATCGGCCTTCAGTTGGCTACGTGGGCTACCATCGTCGGACTGAGATTATTTGGTGGATAGCCGCCACATCATTTGCAACCTGTCGATTTCAAGTTGTTAAAGACGCTTAAAGACATCGCTCGCGTCCAGATGGGTCTCGCCTTTCGTTCCCGCATTGAGCCGGAAGCGGATGGGACTGTTGCAGTCATTCAGATGCGCGACTTGACCGAGGATAATAAACTGAGCCATCGCAATCTGATCACTATTAAAATGGACAAACTTAGCGACCGCCATTTGGTAAAACGCAAAGATCTGATTTTTCGCTCTAGAAGGCAGACCACTACGGCGGCAATCATTGATACGAAAATTGGTCCAGCGGTTGTCGCAGCTCCGCTGTTGAGAATCCGGGTTACGAGCAAGCACATCCTCCCGGAGTACCTGTGCTGGTTCATCAACCAAGCGTCAGCCCAGGCGTTTTTGCACAGCAGGGCTACTGGAACGGCGATGACGGTGATTGGCAAAGCCGCTCTCGATGATCTGCAAGTGCCCTTGCCTCCTCTCGAAACTCAGGAGCGCATCGTCGCCCTTGCCTATTTGTCAAATGAGGAGCAGAAGCTGATGAGGGAACTGGCGGCGAAGAAGGAAAAACTAGTCAACGGGATTCAGATGCGATTGGCAACTAAATAGGAGCAGCAAGATATGAGCGATCAAATCCAACAGAAAGATATCAACCGCGCCGCTTGGGCGGCCTGCGACACCTTTCGCGGGGTGATGGATGCGGCGGGATACAAAGACTATATCCTCGTGATGCTATTCCTCAAATACATCTCCGATGTCTGGAAAGACCACTACGAGGAATATCAAGAAAGATACGGCGACAACGACGAGCGCATCCGGCGCAGATTGAAAAACGAGCGCTTTGTCCTGCCAGAGGGCAGCAGCTTTTACGACCTCTACGAACGGCGCTCGGAAGCCAACGTTGGCGAGCTCATCAATATCGCGCTGGAGGCGATTGAAACCGAAAACAAAGAGAAACTCGAAGATGTTTTCCGCAATATAGATTTCAACAGCGAAGCCAATCTCGGCAAAACCAGAGACCGCAATCGCCGCCTGAAAATGCTGCTGGAGGATTTCAACAAGCCCGAATTGAACATGAGCCCCAGCCGCGTCTCGGAAGATGTCATCGGCAACACCTACATCTACCTGATTGAGCGTTTCGCCTCCGACGCCGGGAAAAAAGCTGGCGAGTTCTATACGCCGCACAAGGTGTCCGAACTGGTGGCAAAACTGTGTGCGCCCAAGCCCGGTGCCCGTATCTGCGATCCCGCCTGCGGTTCTGCGGGACTGCTGATTGAGGCGGCTCGGCTAGTGGGCGGCAAGGACTACTCCCTGTACGGCATGGAGGTAAACGGTAGCACCTGGGCACTGGCGCGGATGAATATGTTTTTGCACGGTGCCGACTCCGCCCGCATCGAATGGTGCAACACCCTTACCTCCCCAACACTGGTGGAAAACAACCAACTGATAAAGTTCAACAACGTGGTCGCCAATCCGCCGTTCTCACTCGACAAGTGGGGCGCAGAGGACGCTGACGCAGATCCTTACAACCGCTTTTGGCGCGGGGTGCCGCCCAAATCCAAGGGCGATTACGCTTTCATTAGCCACATGATAGAAGCGGCCTTGGAAAAAGAGGGGCGGGTCGCGGTGGTCGCTCCGCACGGCGTTTTGTTCCGGGGCGCTGCTGAAGGGCGCATTCGCCAGCAGTTGATTGAAGAAAACTTGCTCGACGCCGTCATCGGCTTGCCCGGCAATCTGTTCCCCACGACCTCGATACCGGTAGCCATCTTGGTCTTTGATCGCTCGCGCGAGCAAGGGGGCGCGAACGAGAGCCGCAAAGACGTTCTGTTTGTCGATGCAAGCCGCGAATATCAGGCGGGCAAGAATCAAAACACCTTGCTGGACGAGCACCTTAAAAAGATCACCGCTGCTTATGAAAAACGCGAAGATGTGGAAAAATACGCCCACCTCGCCACCTTTGAGGAAATCGCGGAAAACGACTTCAATCTGAACATTCCGCGCTATGTAGATACCTTTGAGGAAGAGGAGGAGATTGATATTGACGCGGTGGGGAGGGAGATCGATCAGTTGGAAAAGGAATTGAGCGTGGTGCGGGGAGCAATGGGGAAGTTGTTGAAGGGGATCGACCGCGAGGGTGGGCTTGATCGGTTATTCCAGTCGTGGACGGATGAGGGCGATGCAGAAGAACAGCGGGAGACGCTTGAGCATCTCATTAAGGCGCTGGATGAAAATCGACCGGCCGACCGCAAGCTCTTTCCAAAGGAACTGAAGGGGAAGAGTTGGTGAACCAGATCGTATTGCTTGACAGCGGCCCCCTCGGTCTGGTAACCAGTCCAAGCGGCTCGGGAGAGGCTGCGGAATGTAGGGACTGGTTTCAGCAAGTGGAAGCTGGAGACTCGATGGTAATGGTGCCAGAGATCGCCGACTACGAGGTTCGGCGCGAGTTGCTTCGGGCGGGCAAAATAAGAGGCATTGGGCGGCTTGACGCACTTATCGCTCAGGTCAATTACTTGCCTATTACGACCAATGCCATGCGCCAAGCCGCAGCGTACTGGGCCAATGCTCGTCAGCAGGGTCGGCCAACGGCAGCCGATCCTGCCCTTGACGGCGATGTGATATTGGCGGCGCAAGCGGCAACGCTGAACTGGACGGATGTGGTTGTGGCGACGACGAACGTAAGGCATCTATCTCGTTTCGTTCAGGCAGAGATATGGTCCGATATTGCTGGATGAGGCCGTAAAGCAGGCCACGGGAAGACAACCCGCAACACTTCCTCGAACGAAGCCAAGATTGCATAACATGAGACGACGAGAAGCTCGCCTCATTTTGGGTGTAGGTGAGGACGCCACCACAGAGACGATAAAGTCGGCGTTTCGCCGCTATGCCCTCAAGCACCACCCCGACCGCAACCCAGACAACCCGGTTGCCGAAGAGGCATTTAAGAAGGGTGCTCATGCCTATCGCTTGCTGACGGGACAGGAGGGGACCGATCTGGATGAATTGTTAGAGCAATTTGAGGATATAGAGCAGTCCCTCGACAAAATGAAACAGTCCTTTGACGAATTTGGAAAAAGTGTGTCAGAAGGACTCGACCGGATCGAAACCAAGATGTCCCGCATGTTTAAGTGGACCATCTTCTTGATGATTTTCACGACCCTATCGTTGGTTCTTCTCATTCTGTTCGGTTTCTGAGGTACAGATAGCTGGAAGGAGTAAAGGCATGAGCAAGAAACTTACAACGAGAACAATTGGGGTGATAAGGTTAAAGACACTTTAGTCCACGGAGGCGTGGGATGGGGACTTGCAAAGATTGTTTTCCCACAGCTTGCTATACCGGCAGCCGTTGTTGCTGCGGGCTACTCTCTCTTAAAAGATGATGATTACCAAATTTATGATTGGAAGGAAGATGGTGGCTATGAGAACCTAGGCGACTGGATAGAGGAAGCCGCTCAGCAAGTGGGTAGGTAGGACCCTCTCGGCGATAGTTGAAGAAGCAATCGCCATTCGTAACCGATACTAGATATGGAGGCAATGTCAAATGAACAACCAAGAACGTGTCGTAAAGCACTTGGAATTCATCCAAGGCGTCGTAAACCGCCTAGGCAGCAACGCTTTCCTACTCAAAGGCTGGAGCATGACCGTCCTCGTCGCTGGAGCCTTATTGATGGTGCGACTCAGACCAGACCAGCCTCTATTGGTATTGACTCTTCTCGTCCCCGTTCTCGGGTTCTGGCTGCTGGATGCGTATTTCTTGTGGCAAGAGCGGCTGTTTCGCGCCGAGTACGACCGCGTCCGCCAGCAGGATGAGACCGACTTTGCCATGAATCCAGCCCAGCATAGGGACAAGCCGAAACATAGCTGGCTCGCAACATTTTTCTCGGTGACGCTGGTCATTTTTTACGTCATAGAAATCCTGTTCGTCGCTGTTCTCGTCGGCTCTCTTTGGATCGCCGGCAACCCAGCAGCGGGAAGTTGCTCAGCATGATCTGCTCGCGTCTTGGAGCGTATAGACAGAGGCTCTAATCGACAATTTACTCAATACACTGAGTAAAATTACTCAAAGAATTGAGCAAAATGACCTTCATCAGACTCAAGCGTCAGAGCTATCTCAGCACTTGAATGCACCTAGATAAAACAGGAACAAACCCATGCCCACCTTCCCCTTCAGCGAAAAACACCTCTCCCAGATCCCCGCCCTACAACAGCTAATCAACCTAGGCTACCAGTATCTCCCCCCCACCCAAGCAATGACAGAGCGCGGCAGTCGCGCCTCCAACGTCCTCTTAGAAAACATCCTGCGCGACCAGCTCAAAAAAATAAACCGCATCCGCTACAAAGGCGGCGAATACCTGTTCAGCGAGGAGAACATCCAGTCCGCCATCCAGAAACTCAAAACCGTCCAATACGACGGCCTGCAAAAAACAAACGAAGCAATCTACGACCTAATAACCCTTGGCACGGCGCTTGAACAAACCATCGAAGGCGATTCCAAAAGTTTTACCCTGAACTACATCGACTGGAAAAACCCCGCCAACAACGCATTCCACGCCGTAGCGGAATTCTCCGTTGAACGCGCTCGCAGCACAGAGACCGCCAGACCCGACATCGTCCTGTTCGTAAACGGCATCCCCCTAGTCGTGATCGAGTGCAAAGCCCCCGATACGGATGTAGAGCAAGCGGTATCCCAAACGATCCGCAACCAAGGCGACGAATACATCCCGCGCCTTTTCATATACGCACAAGTTCTACTGGCCGTGAACAAAAACGAGGCCAAATACGCAACAGTGGGCACCTCAAAAGAGTTCTGGAGCGTCTGGGACGAGTTGGAAGATGCCGAGCGCGACGTAAACGCCTGCATCAATAAAGCGCTTTCCAACGACGACAAAGACGCCCTGTTCTCCGGTGAGTTCGCCTCGGCGCGGTCGCACTTTGACGAGCTTGAGCGCAGCGGCGACCGACTGGTCACGGAACAGGACCGCTGTCTTTACAGTCTGTGCCGACCCGAGCGCCTGTTGGAGCTAATTTTCGGTTTTATAGTCTTTGAATCTGGCCAGAAAAAAATTGCCCGCTACCAGCAGTTCTTTCTGGTTCGTACCGCCATAAAGCGCGTCAAGCAAAAAGATAACGAAGGTCGCCGCATGGGCGGTATCGTCTGGCATACGCAGGGTTCAGGGAAGTCCATCACCATGGTCATGCTGGTCCGCGCCCTATCTTTAGACCCAGACCTGACCAGCCCGCGCATGATTCTGGTTACAGACCGCAAAGACTTGGACAAACAACTAGGCAATACCTTCGCGGCCTGCAATCTGGACAAGGAGCAGGCGACATCCGGCCGCAATCTGATCAAACACATCAAAAACAAAGTCGGCATCATCACCACGCTGATCAATAAGTTCGACAAGGCACTTTCTGCTGAGAAATACGTGGACGATTCCGCCGATATTATCGTCCTCGTTGACGAAAGCCACCGCACCAACTTCGGCTCCCTAGCAGCGCGCATGAGACAAATGCTGCCCAATGCCTGCTTTATCGGCTTCACGGGGACGCCGCTACTCAAGGAAGAAAAGAACAGCTTTGCCCGATTCGGCGGTTTGATTGAACCCCATTATTCCGTCCGGCGAGCAATCGCGGACAAGGCCGTGGTCCCTCTGCTGTACGAAGGGCGGCACGTAGAGATGGAACAGAATCAGGCCGCCATTGACCTCTGGTTCGCTCGCCACACCAAAGACTTGGCCGACGAACAAAAAGCGGATCTGAAGCGAAAATACGCCCGCGCCCGAGAGTTAAGTAAAACCGATCAGGTCGTCTATATGTGCGCGTTTGATATTAGCCGTCATTTCCAGACCACTTGGCAGAACACGGGATTTAAGGCCCAGCTTGTAGCGGACAGCAAGGCGACCGCGCTCAAATACCACGAATCGCTCAATGAGATAGGCGCAGTCTCATCAGAGGTCGTCATCTCCCCGCCGGATATGCGGGAAGGACATGAAGAAGTAGGCGCAGAGACGACAAACGAGGTAATCAAGTTCTGGGAAAAAATGATGGCCCGTTACGGGTCCGAAGATCAATACACCAAGCAAATCATCGCCCAGTTCAAGCACTCAGACAAACCAGAAATTCTGATCGTCGTAGATAAACTCATCACGGGGTTTGACGCGCCGCGCAATACCGTGCTCTATCTGTGCCGCAAGCTGCGCGAACACACGCTGCTCCAGGCGATTGCCCGCGTAAACCGCCTGCACGAGGGCAAGGAATTCGGCTATATAATCGACTATGCCAATGTGCTGGGTGAACTGGACAAAGCGCTGCACACGTACGACGCGCTTGCGGGCTTTGACGGCGACGACCTCGCGGATTTCCTGACCTCCATCCACGCAGAAGTATCCAAGCTGCCGCAGCGCTACTCAGACCTGTGGGGTATCTTCAAGGAAATCAAAAACTCCCGCGATGAAGAACGCTACGAAGTGCTGCTCGCTGACGACGCAGTGCGGAACGAGTTTTACGAACGCCTCACTGAATACAGCAAGACCCTTGCCATGGCCCTGTCAGCCGAGCAGTTCATTATGCAGACTGACGAGGCGCAACTAAATCGCTACAAAAACGATCTCAAGCGTTTCCAGAAACTGAGATCGGCAGTCCAACTGCGCTACGCCGAAACCATTGATTACCGCGACTACGAACCCCGGATTAAAAAACTGCTGAACACGCATATTCAGGCCAACGAGGTAACTCTATTAAACGACACCGTGAATATGTTTGACGACAAGACTTTCTCTATGGTCAAAGAAGAGCGCGGCGTCTATCGAGCCAAGACTACGGCGGCAAGAGCCGATATTATCGCCCATTCGGCCAAGCGCACCATTACTGAAAACATGGACAAAGACCCGGCTTTCTACGAGAAGTTCTCAAAGCTCATTCAAGACGCAATTGACGGCTTCAAGAATCAGCGGATATCCGACCTAGAGTATTTGCAAAAGGTGAGTGCTATCCGCGATGAGGTCGCCAACACACGACGCGACGATGTGCCCGACTCTATCCGCGATAACGAGGAGGCTAGCGCGTATTTTGGGGCAATCAAACCTTGTCTGACTGAGGTGGGTGAAAGCCGCGTTGACTATGTCGCCGCAGAAACCGCGCTCGCCGTCAAAAGCGCGCTAGAAAAAAATTGGAAGGTCGATTTTTGGAACGATAGCGACGCGCAAAACGCCGCAAAAAACGAGATGGATGATTTCTTTTACGACGTGGTAAAAGACGTACATGGCATTGATTTATCGTCGGCACAGATGGACGCAATGATCAGCCAAACCATGAAAATA
>JAJEEZ010000232.1:0-6027 GCA_022820705.1 Candidatus Latescibacterota bacterium
GAGGACTACGTCGCGGCCATGCGGGAATATCGGGCGACGCTGGAGGCTTTTCCCAAGAGCGCGGTACGCGCCCAGTTGTGGTTGCGCTTTGGCGAGACGCTGATGGCTTTGGAGGATCCGACCCGCTTGGATGAGGCGCTAGCGGTTTTTGACGAAGTTCTAAATGCCGATCCCAGTTAGGATCAAAAGTACCTCGCTCTGCTCAACAGCGGCCGCGCCCTCTACGCTATGGGCGCGGATGACGAAGCCCTAGCCACATACGTCAGCTTGCTCGACGAGGGCGGCTTTCGCCGCTTTGAGGGGCGCACTCGGCTCCTAATCGGCGAGTGGTACCAGGGCCGCCGCTTGCTCGACGAGGCACTGGCCGAGTACGAGCAAGTGCGCAACGATTTTCCCCAGACGCCCTCGGCGGCCATGGCCTTGTATCGCATCGGTTTGCTGCATCTGCAGGAATACGGGGATACCGAGCTGGGGCGCGAGTACCTTGAGGAGAGCAGCCGCGAGAGTCCGGGAGCGCAGGGTGTGCTTTTGGCGCAGGAGATGATGGGACACATGCGTCGGCTGGAGCAGATTCAGCGCCAGATCCACCGCGCCGATTCGCTCCACGCCGACTCGCTAGGGGCGGTGCAGGGGCCGCTGTTATGGCAGGCAGCAGAAGCTCCGGCCGACACGGTGGTAGTGGCGCGGAGTTTGGATGTGCTGGACGACCTGTTCAGCGCGTGTGAACTCTATCGCGACGACATCGGCCAGGCCGATTCGGCCCGTGCGTACTACGAGGAAGTAATCCGCCGCTTCCCAGACAGCGACCAATTGCCCCGCGCCGTGTACAGCCTCGCTTGGATCGAGTTGCAAATGCGCGACGACGAAGAGACCGCTAGGCCTCATTTGCTGCGATTGATCGAGGAGTTTCCCACCTCGGCGCACGCCAACGAAGCCCGCCGCTTGCTGGGGCAAAAGCTCGAGGCGACAGCCGAAGAGCTAGCGGCTCGCGAGTTTGCGCGGATCGAAACGTTGCGCCTAGCACAGCCGGAAGCTACCGAGGCGTACCTCCCCTTGCTGGATAGTTTGAGCCACGCCTTCGCTGGTACGCCAAGTGGCGGTCAAGCGGCGTTCTTGGCAGCCAATACCTACGAGAATGTCGTTGGCGATACGGTCGCGGCCGAGCAGCGCTATCAGTTGTTGCGCGAAGAGTTCGCCGAGACGCGGTTTGGCAAGCTGGCCCAGCAGCGGTGGGAAATGCGCGAGGAAAAGCTCATCGACAAGCTGGAACGCAGCCTGAAGGCGATCGGCGGCCAACTCGGCCCGGGGGAGCGGATTGAGTTACTCGCCTTGGAGCCAGACACGCTTGACTCTGTGTCTTTGGCGCGTAAATACATCGGCTTTGCCGAGCGCGCGCAGCGGCGCGGGGACGTTGCATTGGCCCGCGATTTTTACGAGCAGAGCATCAACCAGCAGGTCGCCAACCCGCGTGCCCTGTATCAACTTGGCAACATCAACTGGGAGGAAGGCTATTTCAACGACGCCATTGAGTTCTACCGCCAAGCCCTATCCTTTGACAAGAGGAATCTCAACCTCTATTACCGGCTCTGGCGCGCCTTTACCGAGCAGAGCGTAGAGGACTCGGCCAACTACTACCTGCGGGAGGTCGCACGGCGCGATCGCAACAGCGCGCAGATTCGCTTTTTGTTGGAGAAGTACCCGGATTTTCAGGGGGGACAGGACCGCGAGGACTTGGATATAGAAGCGATGATCGAACTCGACTTGTCGATCCCTCCCGATGAGCTAGGGTGGAAGGAGGGCGACCTAGCGCTGAGCGATTGGCCGCTGGTGCGGCAGGTGGTACGGCCAGTCTATCCGGCGGCTGAGGATTCGGTCGAGGTGTTGCTCGATGTGCTAATCGACCGCGAGGGACGGCCCGAGCAAGTGGAGGTCTTTCGCGGGGAACCTCCTTTTGTCGATAGCGCGGTGGATGCGGCGTATGGCTATAGCTTCTATCCCGCGGTGCGCCGCAACGGCGAGGAGATCAAGTCGTGGGTCGAGTTGACTGTGCCGTTTGGCTTGCCGCAAGAAGAGGGAGAAGAGCCGTGATTGACGAGCAAGCGCGTCTGTTGAGCAACCGCGAAGTTGCTGCGGATTTCTATTTGGCGCGTCTTAACGCACCCCACATTGCCGTGCGGATCGAGCCGGGTCAGTTCGTCAACATTCAGGTCGGCGCGGGAATTGCTCCCTTGTTGCGCATTCCGTTGAGCGTGAGTGGCGTCGAGCGCGAGGCCGGTGTTATCGAGGTATTGTATGAAGAAGTAGGACCTAAGACGCGAGCGCTGAGCCAATTCGGGCCGGATGCAGTCTTGCCGACTCTCGGCCCGTTGGGCAAGGGGTTCGTGCTGCCGCCCGATGACACACATGTCGTACTCGTCGGAGGTGGTATTGGCGTGCCGCCGCTGCTCTACTGGGGATTGGAACTGAGGCAGCAGGAGCACCAGACTGCGCTACTAGTCGGGGCGCGGACGGCGAACAAGCACCTGCCCAACAAGTTGCTCACGCCGGCTGCGGATGCAGTGCGTCTCGCTACAGACGACGGTAGCCTCGGGCACGCGGGCTTGGTCACCGATCTGTTGCAGCACGAGCTAGCTGAAAAAGGGTCGTGCGCGGTCTATTGCTGCGGCCCGCACGCGATGATGCAGGCCGTGGCCGCTATGTGCCTAGAGGCCCAAGTTCCGTGTCAGGTTTCCCTCGAAGAGTACATGGCTTGCGGCATTGGCATCTGCGTGGGCTGCGCCGTCGAGCTGGCGACGGCAAAAGGCGACACGGACTACGGCCGCTACGCCCGCGTCTGCGTGGATGGGCCGGCGTTCGACGCGCGGCAGATAAAATGGGGCAACGTATGGCCGACCTGAGCATAGATTTTGCCAGCGTGCAACTGCGCAACCCGGTGTTGCTGGCCTCGGGCACTTGTAACTACGGTCAGGAGCTTTTGCCGCTGACCGATTTTGCGCGCTTGGGTGGGCTGGTCACTAAAACCATTACTCCGCAGCCTCGGGGAGGCAACCCTCCTCAGCGCATCGTTGAGACGCCGGCCGGGATGCTCAATTCTATTGGCCTGCAAAACCCCGGACTGGAGGCTTTTGTCGAGAAGCAATGGCCCTTGTTGGCCAGTTTAGATGCGCAGGTCGTGGTAAATATCGCCGGATTTGCGGTCGAGGAATTCGGACAGATGGCGGCGAGCCTCGAAGCGTTGGCAGGCATTGCCGCGCTCGAAGTCAATATATCCTGCCCCAATGTCGAGGCCGGAGGCGATAATTTCGCCACTCGGCCCCAGACCGCGGCCGCAGCCATTGCCGCGGTTCGCAGCCGCACTCAGTGGCCAGTCATCGCCAAGCTGACGCCCAATGTCACGGATATTGCAGAAATTGCCCGCGCCGTAGTGGATGCGGGTGCGGATGCAGTCTCGCTGATCAATACGCTCGTTGGCATGGCCATTGACGTGGAGCGGCGGCGGCCCGTTTTGGGTGGTGTTACCGGAGGCTTGTCTGGCCCGGCGATTAAACCCGTGGCCCTCGCCATGGTGTGGAAGGTGGCTCAAGCTGTTGCTGTGCCCGTTATGGGCATTGGCGGTATCGCCACTGCGAGCGATGCTCTAGAGTTTATGGTCGCCGGTGCTTCCGCCGTCCAAGTCGGCACGGCCAGTTTCGCCAACCCCAACGCTGGCGTCGAAATCGTCGAGGACCTCCACGCCTATTGCGACGAGCACGGCATTGACCGCATCGCTTCGTTGGTGGGTAGCTTGCGTTGATGGACTGTTGGATTATGTCTCGCCAGCGGGAATTATCCGCGTCTAAATTGTCCCGCCAAGTTGAGAGAGAAGCCCGCCAATGTCGGCGAAGCCAAGGTTTGTCCCTCCCCGTAAGTGCCCACAGTCTCAAAGCGGTGTTCGCCCAATAATAGCACCATCGCGGTTTTTGCATTGGGGTCCACGAGCCAGTATTCCTTCACGCCGTGCCGGGCATACAGATCGAGCTTGAGCGTTCTATCGCGCTCGGCCGTGGATGGCGACAGGACTTCGACAATTAGGTCGGGTGCGCCTTGAATGTTCTCGCGGGTGACGATGTGCGCTCGTTCATAGGAGACGAACAGCAGGTCTGGCTGCACCACATCCGTGTCTGAAAGTACCACATCGGTGGGGGAAATGTACACCTCACCCAAGTTGCGCTCATCCGAGAATATCCTCATTGCAAGGTGGAGATTACCCAAGACGTACTGATGAGCCGTAAGCGGCGCTGGCTCCATAACCAACAACTCCCCGTCCAACAGCTCGTAGCGTTCGTCGTCGGGCGTCTTCAGATAGCTCTCGTATGTAAGTTTGGTTTTTGTGCTGGTCATAGTTGCATTCCTCCATTGAGTTCTGATTTATCTATACCGCGAATGTCGTGCAATGGCAACCCCTCCGTGGCCTGCTACTGCATCGGCACGAAGCGCACGGGTAGGAGTTTGCGCCGGTTGAGGCCGGTCGCGCTGCGCCCTACCAAGACCAAGTGTTGGCGTTGGGTGCCTAGCGGGAGAATGAGGCGGCCGTTAGGTGCTAGTTGTTCGGTCAGGGCTGGTGGGATAGTAGCGGGTGCGGCCGAGCATACGATGGCGTCAAAAGGGGCGGCCTCGGCCCAGCCCATGCGGCCGTCGCCGACGCGGAGGGCGACGTGGCTATAGCCGGTGTCGGCGAGCACGCGACGGGCTCGTGCGGCGAGTTCGGAAAAGAATTCAATGCTATAGACTTGGCCGGCCAGTTCGGCGAGTAGGGCGGTCTGGTACCCAGAGCCGGTGCCAATTTCCAAGACTCGTTCCTCGCCCCGTAGGCCGAGAGTCGAGAGCATGTAGGCCACTACATACGGCTGAGAGATGGTTTGGTCCGCGCCGATGGCCAGCGGATGATCGGCATACGCGTGGGCGCGCAGGGCCTCTGGGACGTAGCAATGCCTTGGGACGCGGTCAAACGCCGCGAGTACGCGCGGATCGCGAATGCCGCGCTGGCTGAGTTGCTCGCGCACCATGGCGCGGCGTTGGTCGGCGTAGGAAGTCATTGTGGGCTCTGGAGAAGGGCTATGGCAGCGTCTATTGCGGTCTCAGTGGGGATTGCAGCGATGTCGGCGGCTGGTGCTTGGAGGACTTGGCTGCGCTTGCCGCGCGGTGCCCACAGCCGGGGATCGGTGGGGCCAAACAGCGTCAGGGTCGGGGTGCCGACGGCCGCGGCTATGTGTCCAGGGCCAGAGTCGTTTCCGATGAAGAGTGTGGCTTTGGCTAGCAGGCCGGCGAGGGAGCGCAGGTATGGGGGGTGGAGTGCATGCAGGTTGACTATTGCGAGTTTGCGTTCGCGTTCGACTGGACCGCACAGGAGCGCGGTATGCCAGCCTTCTTTTTGTAGCGCACTGGCGAGGGTATGGAAATTTGCCGGGGGCCAGCACTTGGCTGGCGAGCCGCTGCCTAGGTGGATGACGACTTCGGGCGCGGAGGAGAGTGAGTCCACATAGGCATAGTCTTCGGGCTGTAACTGAATGTGCGGAGTGCGGTCGCAGACGGGCAGGCCCCATCGCTGCAAGGGGCTTAGCAAGTGATCGACGATGTGCCCGCGGAAATTAGCTGGGGGCCGTGGGTCACACAGCAGCACGGGACCGGTTACGGCTCGGCGCAGTTGCGGGCCGAAGTGTTGTTGGGCATCCACTGTATAGGCTAGCACGCGCTCTGTCGCGGCGAAGAGCTGGCGCGTGGCTGGGGGAAGTGGCCCATCGCGGTGTAGGGGAATCAGACGCGGGTCTTCGCTGTCGAGGACAGAGGCCATTGGGCCGAGCGCAAGGGTCGCCGGGCGGCCGATGAGGCGCAAATCGGCGGGAAAGGCCCGGCGCACAGCATCGATGGCGGGTAGGGTGAGTACGAAATCGCCGATCGCCCCACCGCGAAAGATGGTTATCGCGCTAAATTTTGCCGCTACACTGCGGGCGTCTCTTGCCCACTATGACATTTTTGCGTAATTTTTAC
>JAJEEZ010000630.1:0-4743 GCA_022820705.1 Candidatus Latescibacterota bacterium
CTGGAGCCAAGCGATGAGGCGGGAGAGTTCCTTTTGGTGATTCCCCTCTTCGCCGGCGAGGATAGAGACGGTGAGCGGTCATAAGTCGCGTGCATTGGTAGAGGAGCCAAAGCGCGCGAGGGTGCGGATCAGGAACGGCGAGTCGAGGACGCGGTCGAAGAGGCGGTGCGTGCGGCGAAAAAACGACCACTGCTGTTGCAGGAAGATGCTGACGCCGCCGTAGAAGACGCGGTCCAGCGAGACGTTTTCCTCGTCCGTGCGCAGCGGCGTATAGGTCGGGATCAGGGCGACATCGGCGGCGCGGCGCGAGAGGGCGGCAGCGAGCGCGTTGTCGTGGATGCAGCTACCGCAGTACATGCTGGCGGCACCGGCCGTGATGTAGGCGACGCGCATCGCTAGAAGAATTTATCGACGGTGACTTTGGCCGGTGGCTTGGTCAGCAGCGAGCAGACGATCATGGCCACGACAGAAGCGGCTAGGATTACCACCACGGGCATTACTCCGGTCATGCCGACGGTATAGCCGGGGATTTTCCACCCCTGAAAGAAGAAATAGCACCACAGCGCGGCCACGGTGAGCACGGAGGCAAAGGCACCGTACTTGGTGCTGCGCTTCCAGAACAGAGCGGCGACGACCACTGGGAAGAGCGCCGCAAAGCCGGTGAAGGACCAGACGGCGAGGGTAAAGATGCTGCGGGCCGAGACCAGCGAGAGCACGTAGGTAACGGCGAAGATGGCGATCACGAAGAGGCGGCCCCACAGGACTTGGGCCTTTTCGCTCAACTCGTCGCCTTTGCGGTAGTGGCGGACGACATCTTGGGTGAACATGTTGCTGATGGAGAGGACTTGCGAGTCGAGCGACGACATGATGGCGGCAAAGACTCCGGCGGCGAGCAGACCGGCTAGAGCACCCGGAGCGTGTAGGTCGATCATCTTGACTAGCACCGAGTTGGCGGCCGCGCCCCTGAGGCCGGGAAAGTCAATGCTGCCGAAGATCCCCAAGAGTACGCTGGGAATCCAGACGATGGCGATGCACAGCGGGTAGAACATCAGCGGCCAGCGAAAGGTGCGGGCGCTTTTAGCGGTGAGCCAATGGGTGAAAAGGTGGGGGAACATACCGACCGACAGCGGGATGCAGGTGTAGGTCAACAGTTTGATCGGGCTGATATTGTCTCCTTTGATCAGCAACTCGGGGTGCGCGGCCGCGACTTGCGCTAGCGCGTTGTCCAGCCCGCCCAGCTTATCGACGATGACGAAGAAGGTCACGCCGCCGAGGATCATAAAAACCAGCGTTTGGAAGGCGTTGGCCCAGGCGGTGCCACGCATGCCACCGAAGCTGACATAGGCCAGTACCACCAAGCAGACCAACATGCCGCCAGCCCATTGGGGGATCTGCCCTTTGGTGACTTGGGCGAGGGTAATGCCGCCGCCCATGACGCCGATGAGCAGATAGGGAATCAGCAGCGCGATCATGACGACGAAGAGCAGGAGCCCCAAGCCGTCTGAGTCCCAGCGGCGGCGGAAGTACTGAACTTGTGTGAGGAGGTTGTGGCGCTTGCCGAGCGCCCAGACGCGGGTGCCGATAAAGAAAAAAATCGTGGGGATAATCAGGGCCGCGCCCGAAGGCATCAGGGCAAAGACGCCGATACCCGTGTGGTAGGCTTCGCCGGAAGCCCCCAAAATGGCGAACGCAGTCATGTTGGTGCCAAACAGCGACATCAGCAGCAGGAAGGGGCCGATGGAGCGGCTGGCGACGAAGTAGTCCTCGCCAGTGCCGCGAAAGAAGCGGTTGGAAAGGACGCCGATGCAGAGTACTAGGCCGAGGTAGCATAAGATGATGATCGTGGTCATGCGGCTTGCTCCTCGTCCTCTGCATCCAACTCGGACGGCCAAGCGTAGTTGACCAGCAAGATCATCAGCCCGGTAGCGGCCAAGCAGAAGCCGATGTGGTAGAGCAAGCCGATGGGCAGCCCCAAGACGATGCGCGGATCGTCCCAGAGCCAGAGGTCGTTGTGCAGGAGATAGAGGACCAGAATCCCCAAGTAGAGGAGCCGTCGGACGGTGGTGTTCACGGTATTGCTCCTGAAGGTTGTGGGGTTAAGGGGACGGCGGCGGGCATCTCGCACACCTCGCTCATCGGCCCGAAAATAGGCTCGACGTGCTCACTGAAGAGGTTGCCGCTGATCACGTCGATGACCCCCTGTTTGCATTCGGGATGGCGCTTGAGGAATTCGGCGAAGCTGAAGTCCTTGGAATAGAAGGCGTACACCATTTTGCGCACTGCTTCCATGCCGCGCACTAGTTCGGGACCGAAACCGCCCAATTGCTCGGCAGAAAAGTCGCCTTTGGCAAAGGCTTCGGCAATGGCGTCGGCGGCCATCTCGCCGGATTTGAGGGCTAGGTACACACCCGAGGAATACATGGGGTCGAGAAAACAGAACGCGTCGCCGACCAGCACCCAGCCCTCGCCGGCGATGCGGCTGGCGCGATAGGAAAAGTCCTTGGTGGTCTTGACCGGAAAGAGTTGCTCGGCGTATTGCAGGCGCTCCTGCATGGGTCGGCATTTAGCCAGTTCTTGGTCGAATATGGTCTGCGCGTCTTCGCGGCGACCTTGGACCAAGTAAGAGATTGCGCCGACCACGCCGACGCTGACCTTGTCGTCGGGCAGGGGGATGTACCAGAACCAAGAGTCCCGATTCTCGGTATGGAGGATCAAGGTCGCGCCCTCGTCAATGCCTTCATCGCGCTGGCCGCCGCGATAGTGGGTGTAGATCGATGCCTTCTTTAGCTCGGGCTCGGGCTGGGTCAGCTTGAGCTTGCGGCCGATTAGGGCACTCTGGCCGGTGGCATCGACTACTACTTGCGCAGTAAAATCGCGGGTTTGGCCATCGGCGAGTTTGGCGCGCACGCCGGTGGCGCGGTCTCCCTCGAACAGGACTTCGAGGACCCGGGCACCCTGATGTACTTGGGCGCCTTTGGCGCGGGCGTTGTCGAGGAGCATCTCGTCGAATGGGCCGCGCAAGACCTGCCAAGTTATTGCGCTTTCGTGGGGGTTGGTGTCGGAGAAGTAAAAGGGCGTTGAGCCGCGTCCCGATTTGCCGAAAAACTGCACGCTGTGCTTGCGGGGGAAGGCGCTGTCTTTGAGCCGATCGAGCACGCCGAGCCGTTTGAACGTCCAGTAGGTCTCCGGCATCAGGGACTCGCCGATTGTGAAGCGGGGGAACTGCTCCCGCTCAAAGAGCCGGACTTGGCGACCGGTTGCGGCGACGAGGGCGGCTACGGTGCTGCCAGCGGGACCGCCGCCGATGACGATGACGTCGCTCACGGGTTGCTCCTGTGATCGGTGAAGCGCTGGGCTTTGAGTTCAAAGCGCGGCAGGGTGTTTGGCGCGGCGATTTGGATGGCGGCGCGCAGGCCCAGCCGGTGGGCGAGGGCGCGTTCTATTTGGTCGGCGGTGTCGTTGGCATTGCCGTCTAGTTCTAGGTGGACTTCCAACTCGTCCAGTGCTTTGCGCCGGTGGACGTCAACGGCGAATTCAGTGACTGCGGGGAACTGGCGCACGACGTTTTCAATGGCGCTGGGATAGACGACCACGCCGCGGATGAGCAAGGCGTCGTCGAGGCGGCCGATGACGCCGCCTTGGAGCCGCTGGAAGGTGCGGCCGCAAGCACAAAGCGTGCGATTGAGGGCGACGCGGTCGCCGGTGCGGTAGCGGATAACCGGCATCCCCGTGCGACCGAGATTGGTGATGACCAGTTCGCCCTCGTCGGCGGGTGCGCCGCTTTGCGGATCGACGATCTCGCAGATGAACTCGCTCTCGTTGAGGTGCAAGCCGGCCTGTTCGCGGCAGTCAAAACCCCAAGCGCCGACCTCGGTGGCTCCGGCGTGGTCGGAGCAGTGGGCACCCCAAGTGCGTTCAAGTTGGGCGCGAGTAGCGGGGAGGTTTGCGCCTGGCTCACCCGCGTGGATGGTGGTGTGTACGCTGCTGGCGGCGAGGTTGAGGCCGCGCTCGCGGGCGACTTCGCCCAAGTGCAAGGCATACGTTGGTGTACAGACTAGGACGGTGATTTCGTTTTCGATGATGGCGTCTAGGCGCTGCGCCGAAGACATGCCGCCGCCGGGGACGATCAGCGCACCGATGTGGCTGGCTCCTTGGTGCCCGCTCCAGAAGCCGATGAACGGGCCGAAGGAGAAGGCGAAAAAGATGCGGTCGCGGTCGCTGACGCCAGCGGCGCGATAGACTTGGGCCCAGCAGCGGCCCCACCAGTCCCAGCTTTCAGCGGTGTCGAGCCAGCGCAGGCGCTGACCGGTGGTGCCGGAGGTCTGGTGGATGCGGGTGTAGCATTCGGGCGGATAGGTGAGGTTGGTACCATAGGGCGGATGGGCGACTTGGTCGGCAGAAAGCTCGGCGCGGGTGGTGAAGGGAAGGCGGGCCAAGTCGTCGAGCGCGGCGATGTCCTCAGCCTGTGTGATACTGGCTGCGTTGAGCTTTTGGCGGTAAAATGCGTTCGTCGCCAGCACTTGGCCCAGTAGGGCGTGCAGACGTTGAAGCTGGTGCTCGGCCAGCGCGTCGCGGCTGAGATGTTCGCAGGCACTCACAGCGAATAACCTAGGGTCGCTTTGAAGGAGAAAGGAGCGGCAGGGATGACCGAGTAGGCACCGAAGCCTCGGGTCTCGTATTCGCTGCCAGTCGCGTTTTTGAGGTTTATCCGCAGCAGTCCCGGCCCTTGGCGGTAAGTCAGCC
>JAJEEZ010000369.1:0-5832 GCA_022820705.1 Candidatus Latescibacterota bacterium
GCTACCAGACTGCTCCACCCCGCAACAAGCTATGTGCAATAAATCTAAAGGATGGGGCAGGCGGGCGCAACCCTCTCAATGGCCGACGGGCGTTAAGCGTCGGAGTTTGACTTGGGCGATGCGCTGGCCCTCCACCTTGAGGATGTCGAGCTCTAGATCGTTTACCTTGAAAGCTAAGCCCTCTGCGGGAATGCTCCCCAAGTGGTCGTAGATAAATCCCCCGAGGGTTTCAAAACCCGTCCTCGGCAGATCGGTGGAAAGCAACTTGTTGAGATCGTCTATGTCGATGCGGGCATTGGCTATGAGTACCTCGCCGGGGATCTCCCACTGGTGCAATGCTTCTTCCTCGTCGTACTCGTCTTGGATTTCCCCGACGATTTCCTCGACGAGGTCTTCGGTGGTGACCAAGCCAGCCGTGCCGCCGTATTCGTCGAGGACGATGGCGAGACGGATTTTGTTGGCTCTCAAGTCGTTGAACAGGATGTCGATTTTCTTGGTCTCAGGGATGTAATAAGGCTCATGGGTAAAACGCGGATCGTCCTCTTGCTGGCTGGTCAGTAGTTGATTTATCGGCGTCGCCAGATCGATTTCGGGACGGGACACCAATATCTGCAACAGATCTTTGGCGTACACGATCCCTTGGATGTGGTCGAGGCTTTCTCGGTAAATGGGCAGGCGCGAGTGCCCCTTGTCCCGGATGAGATCGATCAAGTCTTTCAAGGAGGCCACTTGGTCGATGGCGACCATATCGACGCGGGGGATCATGACTTCGCGGACGATGCGGTCGTGGAAACCAAAAACGCCCTCAATCATCTCGCGCTCGCCTTCTTCTAGGACGCCAGATTCGCCTTCTGACTCGACGATGCTGCGCAGTTCTTCTTCTTTTTCCGCGCGGAAGTCCTCATCGCTGTAATCGAAGCTACTGAGACGTTCGAGGAGATTGGTCAAGGGAAGGAGCAGAGCGTGTACCGGCACATAGGCTAAGGCGACGATGGGGACGCGTATTTCGTCACCTTCTTCGTCAAAGCGAATGCGTCGCGGCGTTGCCACGACCATAAAAAGCCCTAAAGCACCCAATAAAGCTAGGGCCGCGGAGATATAGCTCGGAAAGGTGAGAGCCTGTGCGAGAAAGAACAGAGAGAGAGCAAGGACGATGCTGCCGATGGCTTCACCGAGGCGAGCCATCAGGCGCAGACGCAGGCGCGGTTCGTAGATGCGGAGCATGGCCTGCGTATGGGACGCGCCGCTTTCGGCCATTTTCTCTAACACGGATTTGGAGAGAATGGCGAAGGTTGTCTCATAGCTGGCTACCACGAAGAGCCAGACGAGATTGATCGTGCCGACCAGCGCGGCGTATGCGACCAAGGATAAGTCAACTTGTGGGGGTTCCAAAAAGGCTCCTTTCGGTAAAGCGGCCGGCCAAGGTCGCTTAGGGAGAGAGGGAGGTTGTGGTGAGAAAGTGATCTGTTTCGCGCTCCATAGCGTCTAGTTGCTCGGATGTGTCGTGTACCCAGCCAGCTAGATGCAGTAGGCCGTGTACCAACAGGCGGGCTAGCTCCACTAAGGGGGGGACGCTGAGCGCGGCAGCTTGCCGTTGCGCTTGGGATAGTGAAATGTACACTTCGCCGCTGCTGTTCTGACCCGGTATGGTTCCTAAGTCGAAAGACAGGACGTCCGTGGTGCCCTCCTTGCTGCGATAGGTGATGTTGAGATCGCTCATGTAATCGTCGTCGATGAGGACTAGCTGGACTGCGTCTGGCAGTGTGTGAGAGTAAGCGACCTGCGCAGCGATGTGATGTAGGGCTGCAAGCGAGTCTGCAGGCAAAGGGGTTAGGCTCGCGTCTTGAACTATGTGGAGGGGACTCGCTAGACGGTCTGCCATTTGCGATTGGCCTTCTGCCAAGGGTATGCCATCCGGCTGTGAAGGACGCCCATCAGCACGCGGATGAAGCTGTCTTCTATTTTGAGCAAATCCCGCAAGGTCAGCGCGCACTCGTCGAGTTCTCCAGCGGTGAATTTCTGCTGGATAATTTTATGCACTAACTGGCGCATCCGGCTGGGCGTGCGCTCGGCGAGGGTGCGAGCCGCCGCTTCGACCGAGTCGGCCAACATCAAGATGCCGGCTTCTTTGGTCTGGGGTTTGGGGCCATTGTACCTGAAATCTTCCTCGCGCACGCTGCGGTCGCCCAATTCTACGGCGCGCTCGTAAAAGTACTCAATGACGGTAGTGCCATGGTGCTGGGTGATCAGATCGCAGATAGATTGGGGAAGGCCGTGTTCCTCGGCCAACTCGAGCCCCTCGCGGACGTGCGAGGCGATGATGAGCATGCTCAGGTAGGGCATTAGACGATCGTGGGGGTTGCGTCCACCTTGCAGCCCTTGATTTTCGCTGAAGTACTCTGGCTTGTTCACCTTGCCGATGTCGTGGTAGTAACAGCCGACTCGGGCCAAGAGCGAATTAGCGGCAATGGCCTCGGCAGCGCTCTCGGAGAGGTTGGCCATAATCAGGCTGTGAGTATAGGTTCCGGGTGCCCGGACAGCCAATTGGCGGAGCAAGGTCCGATTGGGATCCGATAGCTCCAGCAGGGTGATATCAGTGGTGATGTGGAAGAGACTTTCAAAGATCGGCAGCAGGCCGATGGTGAGGATGGGAGCGGCCACTCCAATGACAATTCCGGGCAGAATATGATCGTATATCTGTTCGACCGGAAAGAAGCGCAATAGATCCGCCGCCGCGATGAGCAATGCGTAAGAAATCGGCAGGAAGATCATGGGCCGATAGAACTGATTGCGGTGGCGCACGTGCCGCACCGCATAGACGGCGATGGCCGCCGTTAGGGCGCAGATTATGGCTACGTAGAAGTCGGCGAAGAGGTTGCTGACAAAAAGCGCGAGCACAAACGAGAGCACTAAGCCAATTTGTGGTGTCAGCAGGATCGTCGCTAGCATGGCGGCGAGAGGGATCGGTACCCAGTAGGGGGAGAGGTCGTGCGTTTTGATATAGGAGGCCGCGGCGGCTGTGGCAACGGTCAGAATGGCTAAGAGGACGAGTTGGCCGGGATGTTCAAAAACAGCGCGTTCGTGCGTGGCGAGGAAGTAGCCGAAGACGAAGATTAGGAGTCCGGAAATCGTCGCGGCTGCAGCCAGTTGAATCAGGCGCTTAATCGGATGTTGAGATTGATCTTGGGCGATGCGGGCCGCTAGGGCGTCGAGTGCATCGACGTGCTCCTCGGTGACGGTGGCGTTTTTGTCGATGATGAGGTCGTTTTGGACATAGATCCGCTTGATGCTGGCCACGCCGCGCCGCGCCGCGTCCCTGAGGCGGGCGGTCTCCGGCTCGTCAATGGTTAGATTGGGAACCACAAAGAGGCTTAACAACTCGTGTACTGCTTGGACGGCATCGCGGTCGGCGATCGTGTGGTACGTTTGGATGTGAGAGATTAATTCGCCTTGTTTGAGCTTTTCTTCGCTATAGAGGGTTTCTATGTGCTGTTCCCGATCTCCGAGGCGGACTTGGGTCGAAGGGCTTAGAAGAATCGGTTGTTTGGAGGCGATGATGCCCGCAGTGTAGTAATTGGCCAGAATCTGTCGACAGATGGCTTGGAAATCGTGTACATAAGGTTCGCTGGCTGTGGAGAGGACGTCGATGAGGGTCGAAAGCGCATTGAGCGAGAGCGAACCTACAACTTGAGGGAGGGCGCGTTGTAGTTCGCGTTGCTTGAAGGAGTTGGCCATCTGGACCCGGATTCTTGGGATCATTACTGCAAAGACCGAGTCTAACTGAGCTAGCTGCTGCTCCTGAATTAGGGGATTGCGGTGCAAAATAGTGGGTATCTCGGCGCTAGCTGCTTGTCGTTCGCGCTCCAATTCGGCATCGCTTTTGGGCACATTAAAGAGAAAAGGGGCCTCGATGCGCTCTTGCGCGACGCTGTCGACGCGTAGCTGGGCAACGTTGTAGGGACGTTGGTAAGGCGATAGATAGGTGAGCAGGCCTATGACTAGGCCTGCCAAGACAATGTGGAACACCCGCGAGCTATGTGGGTGCCAAGGTTGGGGCTGATTGCTGCGGCGTTTAGAACCAAACCACTTGAGTTTAAGCGCGTTCATGGATCGGCCGAGGTGTGGGCGTCCTCATAGCTGTCGTAGGCTTTGATGATCTTCTGCACGAGCGGGTTGCGCACCACATCCCGTTCGTTGAGCCGAACAAATGCCAAGCCAGCGATCCCGGTCAGAATTTTGGGTGCGACGACCAAGCCCGAGGGTTGGTCGTCACTGAGGTCTGTCTGGGTAATATCGCCAGTAACTACGGCCTTTGAGTGACTACCCAATCGAGTGAGAAACATCTTCATCTGTTGTGGCGTAGTATTTTGGGCTTCGTCGAGAATAATAAACGAATCGTTGAGGGTGCGGCCGCGCATGTAGGCTAGCGGCACGACTTCGACAATTTTCATATCCTGCATCCGCCGCAGGCGCTCGGGTTCCATGAGATCTTGTAGTGCGTCGTAGAGCGGGCGCAAGTAGGGATCGACTTTATCCTCAAAAGAGCCAGGCAAAAAACCGAGCTTCTCTCCGGCTTCGACAGCGGGCCGCGCGAGCAGGATGCGAGATATTTGCTTCTGCCGCAGCGCAGCAACGGCCATAGCCACCGCAAGATACGTCTTGCCGGTGCCAGCTGGGCCAATGCCGAAGACCACATCATTGTTGGCGATAGCTGCGAGATATTTCGCTTGGCCCTCGGTGCGGGCATAGATGGCCGTCTTATAGGTATAGGCTGCGGAGTTTGAGAGATTGCTGTGATCGCCCTTAGGCAGAATCGAGCTACAGTGAATCAAGCTCTCTAGCTCGGCTGCTTCGATAGGCGGACCGTGGCGCATGCGTTTTATGAGGGGACTGAGGAAGCTATCGGCCTCGCGCACCGAAGCATCGGATCCCTTAATCGTCAGCTTGTCGCCGCGGGCAACTAAGCGAATGCCGTATCTCTCTTCAAGATGAGCCAAGTGTTGATCGTTGCGCCCGAAGAGAGAGCGACGATCAATGCCGGCGATAGAAATGTCCTTCATAGTTCTGGTAGCTGGATAAAAATACAAAAAGGGGTTTGAAATCCTTTCCTTTAACCCGGAAGGATCAAACCCCTTTAAGTCCTGAAACGTATTTAAATCAAGTAGTTGTAATTACTTGGGAATTTCGAGGACTTGAGCAGGAAAAAGCATATCTGGCGCGACGATTTGCTGCTTGTTGGCCTCGTAGATTTTATGCCATTTTCCGGCATTGTTGTAAAGCTCGGCAGCAATTTTGAAGAGGAAGTCTCCTCGGGTGACCAAATACTGATTTTCGGCTACCCCAAACGGCACGGCCAAGACTTGCTTGGGGTAGATTAAATCCGGGTCTTTGATTTGATCCTTATTCTTTCGGTAGATGCGGGGCCACATATAGGGGTCGTCGTAGATTTGTTCTTTTTTGGAGATATTCCACAAGTTGTCCCCCCGCTCGACCTTGTAGTCAATGACCACGGGTTGGGCTACACGCGCTTTGAGATCAGCGAGCATCTGGTCGATGGTAGATAGCTTATCTATCATTTCGGGCAAGGCGGCTATATTGCTCTGCTTGAGCTCGGCGACTCGGGAATCGATGGCGGTGACCTCTCCGCGCCGCATAATGAGCACTTCTGGAGCTAGCGCCATCAGCCCTTCGAGCTGGGCGATAATAGCGTCGAGTTCGCGTCCAAAGGCCATGACTTCGGATTCGGAGTGGCCGATTGCTGCGAGGATTTGGGCATTGAGGTCGGCGTTGGCCCGGTCGAGCTGGGCAATCTGCATATTAAGCGCTTCAAGC
>JAJEEZ010000088.1:0-5573 GCA_022820705.1 Candidatus Latescibacterota bacterium
ACGCCTTGTAGGGGCAACCCTTGTGGTTGCCCACGCCCCGTAGAAAGGGCGCCCACAAGGGACGCCCCTACATCTATCGCTTCGGCGCAGATACGTAACGTCAGGTAGTCAGGAAAACACCGCATCGTACAGCCGCCGGACGCCTTGGCAATGCCCCTCCAAGACCGTCTCCAGCGGCTCGTCCAGTTCTATCAGTTCGGTTAGGATTTGGCGGTCCTCCTCCTCTTCGGGCACCGCGTACACCGGCTGAGCCTCCTGAATTTGCAGCAAGTTTTCTAGCTGCCGCAAAAAGCGGTAGGCCTCCTTTAGGGTCTGGGCGTCCTCCGGCGCGAGCAGTTTGGCTCGGCGCAGGCGCTCAATCGCCGTCAGGGTATTGTGGGCGCGGATTTGCGGATGGGTATGGCCGTTGAGTAGCTGCAAGCACTGGACGATGAACTCAATGTCGCGGATGCCACCAGGCTGCAGCTTGATATTGTTTTCGCCGGCCCTACTCGCTATTTCGGCTTCGATACGCTGCTTGACGCGGGCAATCTCTTGGCGCGGGTCATCCGCGAAATGGCCCGGAAAGACAAAAGGGACCAGCATTTGGCGAAAGCGCTGCCACACTTGAGTTGAACCAGCGGCGCGGCGGGCCTTAATCAGCATCTGGCGCTCCCACAACTCGCCCCGTTCCTCGTAGTAGCTCAAGTAGCTGGCCAAGGGTCGCACTAAGGCTCCATCAATTCCGTCGGGCCGCAGCCGCATGTCAACGCGATAAAAAAATCCCTCCCCGGTCATCGCGGTCAACAACTGGATGAGCCGCTCGCCCAAGCGCCGGAAAAACTCGCCGTTATCTACTGAATAGCCGCCGCGCGGAGCGCGCGTTTCGCCTTCTTCGTCGTAGATGAACAACAAATCGATATCCGAGCTGTAGTTGAGCTCTTGGCCGCCGTACTTGCCCAAGCCCACCACGCAAAACTTGGCCGGCCGGCCGCACTGGTCCAGCGGCCGGCCCCAGCGCGGCAGCAACTCTTCCCAAGCCCACTTTAGGGCCTGATCTACGATCCCGTCGGCCAAGTCGGCCAATTCGCGGCCGACCTGCCGCACGTCTTTCACGCCCAGCACTTGCGCTGTGCCCAACCGCAGCAACTCGCGCCGCTGGAATCGGTACAAATCCGCGAGGGGATCGTCACTATCTGTCTCTTGTGCTAGGGTGCGGCGCAGGGCCGAAAGTGCCAACGGCTGGCTCAGGTAGGTCGTCTCGGCCAGCAGCCAATAAAGGTGCGCCGGATCGCGCATCAATGCATCGGTCAAAAAGCCGCTGTAGCTCAAAATCTGCGCCAATTGCTGCCCCAAGACAGGGGTGTCGTTGGTCCGATGATGTAGCGTCGTGATCCCGCCTGCTCTGTGCAAGAACCGCTCCAACCGCCGCAGGGCTTGGTCGGGCTGGACGGACTGGCTCACCGCCGCCAGCAGCGACACCGGAGGATCTAGGGCATAGACTGGTCCCGCCAAATCGACCAACAGGTCCAGCCGCCGCAGCGCTTGATAGGGCTGGTCAAAACCCAATTGAGCCAAGGTGTGGCACGCCGGCCCGCTCGCCTCTTCAAAGGCCCGATGGGCTAGACGCAGACTATCTTGGAACGCAGGCATAAGGATCTTTTACGCCCTCGGCGGCCACGGATCCAGACAGGCTCCGGTCGGCCGCGGCCCAGTCGGTCGCCAGCGGAACGCATCGTACGACTGGTATTCCAAATCCAGCCACGGCGTCTCCAGCCGCTTGTACCCCTCGTAGCGCGACGTCAGTGCCGCTTCGAGGATGCCGCTGGTCAACAGTGTGCGCTCGACCGGATACTGGGCCTCGCCGGTCAGGAACATCTCTTCGACGTTGAGCGACAGATAGCTGAAGTGCGCGTACGCCCCTTCCGGCCCGCCGTGCCCTTGGGCGTGGAACTCGCAGGCTTGCACCTGTCCGCCGATCCGCGCCGCGTACGCCAAATCGTGGACGTAGCCGTTGAGCATCAGCACCGCCCCCCTCAAGCCGTCGCTGTATTCCACCGCAAAAAGCGCCGGATTTTGGCAGTGTTCCTCCATCGTCCCCTCGGGCTTATCGACAATAGTCGCGCAGGCGACCTCTGCTAGTTCCCGCGACCACAATCCCTCGTCAGCGGCCCTCCACACGGCCTCCCCCTCCAGACAGGTCACTGCCGCCACTCCTGTCTCTCCACCCTGTCGCCGCTCGACCATGCACTGGAGTACTTCGAGCGTGTGGAACCCGTAGATATCCAACCCGGAAAACCCAATCGCCACCGCTTCCTCCACGGGCGTTTCCAACTCGTGCTCGACCCACGGCTGCCGCCAACACACCGGCAGCGAAGACCCACCCATAAACGCCGCTCCCACCTCCTGCGCCCGTTGGTACATCCACAGCGCATCGGTCCAGCTATAGGACAAGTGTTTGTCGTTGAACACCGGCACCCCCCGCTTCGACGTCGCCATCACCCCGCAGATTTGCTCCATAAAGTAGCGTCGCGGATAGAGCTGCTGCTCCTTCTCGTTCCAAGCGTAATCCCCGTGCTCGCCAATGGACAGCACCCCATCCACCGCCAACTCCCGTCCCCCCAGACACAGCGCCGCTGAGATGCTGTTAAAAATCGGCACCCCGTGCTCTTGGGCCATCGCCCGTCCCATGTCGTTTTCGGGAAACTGGTCGATGTACATAGACGCGATCTCAACCCTCGGCGCGCACAAGCCCTCGTCCGTGGGAAACCCCTTGAGGAACTTGGAGACGATCACGTCGGCGTGCGACCGAGGGCGGTATTCGGTGATGATCGCCGCGATTTTCTTTTTGCTTGTTATCATAGGAACCTCTCTGGAGACTCGCCGACTTTAGAAGCCGGCTTCTAAAGTCTAAGTGCGCTCTGGACGTCATTTCACATCTGCGTTTATCTGCGGATCACTACTTAACCGCCGCCAACGCGGCAAACAACGCCTTGATGTACCCCACCGAGTACGCCAACCCCCGCGTCAGTGCCCCCGCGTCTCCTTCCAACGCCGGAATGTGGTCTGGATTGATACACCCATCGAATCCCACCCGGTCCAACTCCAGCAAAATTTTGGCCATGTTCATGTCGCCGTCGTCGAGCAGTGTCTCTTCAAATCCCCCGGCCGTGGCCAAGCTCCCGCGCACATTGCGCAAATGCACCATGAAGATCCGGCCCTTGCGCCCGTAATTGTGAACCTCATCGAGCACTAAGGGCAAACCCCCGGCCTCGGCGCGGGTGCCGCAGCAGTAGAGGTACCCAACTTGGCGACTGGGAAAGGCGTCGATGACCTTGTGAAAACCCAATCCCCCCAGCGGCGTATCCGGCAGCGGCGAGTCCGAGGGATGGATCGCCAGCTTGATGTCGCGGTCTTCGGCAATGGGCACCAAGCGCTCGTACACTGTGCAAAAGCGCGCCCACCAAGCATCGAGTTGTTCTAGCGAAGGCGGCCCCTCATCGCTATCGGCCAAGCTGCGGCTCTCAGCCCGATAGTGGTAGCCGCCGCGCCTTGGCGAATTCAAGCGACGGAGCATCCACGGGAACACATCGCCGTGGAATCGCTGCCGCGCAATGGGAGCGCCAGCCTCGGCAAAAACCTCCAGCGCCGCAGCCGTATTTTCCAACTCCTTCTCGCAGCCATCCTCACCAGACATGAACTTTTCAGTTATGTCCGGCAGGGTCACGCGATTGAAGTCCAGCCCCCAAGAACGGATTTTTTTTCTTATTTTTATCACGGCGTCCAAGTCGGGATAGCCCTGCTCTTTGACCCCCGGGAAGTAATCGCCCGAGCCAAAGTCCAAACAATCGACCCCGAGTTGGGTGACGTAGCGCAGGTACGAATCCGACAAATCGCCGTGCCAAACGGATATTTTGAACATCGCTTGCCCTCCTTTTGCGGGGCACAAAATAGCCAAGTCCCCCCAATCCAACAAGCAGCATCCCTCTTGCCCATAGGAAGAAACAACATGCCAGCACAGCCTCCCGACTTCACGCTCACCCTAGACGTCCGCGACTACGAATGCGACTTACAGGGCATTGTCAACAACGCGATCTACCAACACTACCTCGAACACGCCCGCCACCAGTACTTGCAAAGCCTCGGCCTCAGCTTTGCCCGCTTCCACGAACAGGGCCACGACTTGGTCCTCACCCGCGCAGAAATCGACTACAAGGCTCCTCTCCGCAGCGGCGACCGCTTCACAGTCGAGCTGCGCGTAGAGCGGGAGAGCCGCCTGCGCTTTTGCTTTGTCCAAGACATCTTCAGAGAAGCCGACGGCGCACACGTGCTACACGGCCGCCTCATCGGCACCAGCCTCAACCGCGACGGGCAGCGCGGCTTTCCGCCTGAGATAGAGGAACTGTTGGCGAATCGCTGATTTCTTGTCGGACGTGAGCGCGTTGCGCTTGTTTTGCGCAATCGTTACGCTCAGTCTCGTTCCTTCGCTTTAGGAGTCGTCATGCCGGTATCCTACCCCCGCATTCCCTACGGAGAGGCCGATTTCAGGCGCATCCGCTTGAATGGCTGGCTCTACGTCGAGGACTTAAGACACCTCTAAGCTACTTTTGCGGGAAAATGGTATAGAGGTGCTGAATCAATCGGCGTACCTGTTGCGACACGCTCGATTTCCCCAACCTCCCACTCCTGTATCCTTTCCGCTACACTCCAGCACCTCCGATCCCCTCCTTCTCTCTGAACCGCTGCCGTGGCCCGATTTTTGCTTAGCTGTGTTTGTATTTGTATCCCAATTGGATATATTCTCTCCAGCGCGTCAGCGCTTAGCAGCAAGGCTCGGATGGCCGCTTTTGATAGTGTTTCCAAGTCCCTAATCAGCACCTATCCGCAAGACTTTTTGGCCTTTCTGCTCGGGCACTCGCAGGTGCAGATGCTGGATATGCTCAACCCGGAGCAGACCACCGTTGAGACGCAGGTGATGGACAGTCTGCTGCGGGTGCAGATCAACGGACAGGAGGCGTTAGTTCACTGCGAGTTTCAGACCACCGACAGCACGGCCTTGTCCATGCCGCTGCGGATGGCGCGCTACATGGGACGCTGCCTTGCTGAGTATGGCTTGCGCCTGTTCTCGCATGTGATTAACTTGCGTCCCGACGCGGGTCGGCACGATCCGGGGCAATACATCCAAGAAGATGTCGGTTATGAGGTGGTGCTGCGCTACAAGGTGATCCGGCTGACCGAACTGGATGGGCTGGCGCATTTGGCGTCGGGCAACGTGGGCGTCCTACCGTTCACGCCACTGATGGGTCGTCCTGAAGGGATGGATGTGGATGCGTGGTTGCGCCGATGCGTAGAGACGACCGAGGGGTTGACTGCACCTCGGTCGGTCAAAGCGAGTGTGCTGGCACACATGGGGGTGTTGAGTTCGTTGGTGTGCGAGGAATCGACCATTTTTTCTCTTATCTCGGAGGAGATCATGGCGGAATTTCCATTACTTGAGACTTTGCGCAAGCGAGCGTGGGAGCAAGGCATAGAGCAAGGCATAGAGCAAGGCATAGAGCAAGGCATAGAGCAAGGCATAGAGCAAGGCATAGAGC
>JAJEEZ010000524.1:0-7573 GCA_022820705.1 Candidatus Latescibacterota bacterium
TGCGCGAGCGGAGAACGTCTGGACTGCCTCCGTTGCTGTGGGCGTTTTTCGCCGCCGGATTGGGCGCGGGCTTTATGATGGTATAGATCCATCTTTTGCAGCGCTTTGGCCTGTTTCTCGGTTATCCGACCCTGACGCTGGCAGTTGCGCTCTTCGGGCTGTTGCTGGGCACGGGGGCTGGGAGCCTTGTGGGCGGGTGGTGCCGCCCACTCGCGCATCCTCGGGGGTTGGGGTTGGTCGGCGTGACCGTCGGTTTCGTCTGCTATCTCTATGGGTTCTTGCTCGATGGCGCGCTCGCTGGAGCGTTGGCGTGGCCGCTGGCTGCTCGCGTTGGGTTGACGCTGGCTCTTGTTGCGCCGCTTGGAATGTTGTTAGGCACCTGTTTTCCGGCCTGTCTGCGCTTGGGTGGTTCACAACGCGCCGGAATCGTCCCTTGGCTGTGGACCGTCAATGGTTTCTTCTCAGTGCTTGGATCGGTCGGGGCCGTGGCTTTGGGCATGGAGTGGGGGGCGAGTGCATCGCTGGCGGTCGGCGCGGCTGCGTATGTGGCGGTGGGTACGGCGCTTTTCTTGGGCAGCCGCCGGATTTCTGCGGATGTGGAGGTAGTCCGTCCGTCCGGCGCGGGCCGCTGGGTGATGGGTGTTCTGCTCTTGGTTGCGCTGCTGTGGTATGCGGCTTTTAGCTTTATCGGCGTGCGCTATTGGGGGGCAGCCCCTTCGGCTGCTCATCCGCGCCCGCCGGTTGCAGCCGAGGTTTGGCCGGTTGCGCTGCGGGACTTTTGATGGCGTAGGCAAAAAGGCTCAATTTCGCCACACTGTCCCATTTCTATACTTCTGACTAGGACTGCTTATGACCACCTTTTTCAGCCTGCGTCTCACCGACCCGCCTTCCTCTCGGGATGCTTGGGAAGCCCAACGTCCTGCTCTCTTGGAGGCCATGCAGCAGATCATGGGGTCTCTGCCCGGACCGGAGAAGCGCGGGCCGCTCGATGTCCAAGTCGACGAGGAAGTGGACTGCGGTTCTTATACTCGCCGTCTCATTACCTATGTTTCCGAGCCGGACTGTCGGGTACCAGCCTATCTGCTGGTTCCCCATGCCGTTCTACAATCTCTGGCTCCGGCCGTGCTTTGCCTCCATCCTACGGACGACCGCATCGGCCACAAGGTGGTCGTCGGTTTGGGCGGTCGCGCCAACCGCGCGTACGCCAGCGAACTGGCTCAGGCTGGCTTTGTTACCCTAGCTCCGGCTTATCCCTTGCTGGCCGACTATCGCCCCGATTGGCGTGCTCTCGGCTATCAGTCGGGGACCATGAAGGCGATATGGGACAATGTGCGCGGCCTCGATCTACTGGCCGAACTGCCCTTTGTCTCGGGGGAGTCTTTCGCCTCCATCGGCCACTCGCTGGGCGGCCACAACTCGATCTATACTGCTGTTTTCGACCCGCGCATCGCCGTTGCCGTCTCCAGTTGCGGCCTCGATTCCTATCAAGATTATATGGACGGCGATATCACGGGCTGGACCAGTGACCGCTACATGCCGCGCTTACAGGATTACGCTCTAGCGGACCTTCCCTTTGACTTCCACGATATGGTCGCCGCGTTAGCACCGCGCCCTTGCTTCATCTCCGCGCCTTTGGGCGACTCCAATTTCCGCTGGCGCAGTGTCGACTCGGTGGTCGAAACCGCACGGGTGGTGTACGATCTGTACGGTGCCGGCGAGGCGCTCCAAGTGGTCCATCCCGACTGCGGCCACGACTTTCCCGACGCCATCCGAGAGCGGGCTTACCAGATTATCGCCGAGGCATTGGGCCGTATGGGATCTTTTGACGCTGGAGAAGCTCATAGTTAGGTTCAATAGCAGTTCCCAAGAGGATGAAACATGAGCGATAAATACCACAACTACCAGTTGCTATTGGCAAAAGCAGCTCAGCTTTACGAGAGGCATGGGGTTGGACGTCCGGAGCCTTTTAATGTTTTCTCTGTTCTGTACAAAGAAACCGACGAGGTGAATCTCCACTCCCGGTTTCTTCACGCACTATTCGACTATAAGAAGCCAGGGACTGAGACTAGAGAAAACCTGAAGGACTTCTTACTACATGTTGATGTGCAGGGCTTTGAACTGTGGGACGTAGAGGTCAAGCGAGAATGGAAAAATATCGACATCCTGCTCACTAACGCTAACAAAAAAGCGATTGCGATAGAGAACAAAATTAACGCCAGGGATCGAGACAAGCAGTTATGGAGGTATTACAATACGTTAAAAGAACGGAGTTACCTCCACAGAAACATACATCTGATATACTTGACGCTTGATGGCCGAGATCCTTCCCCATATAGTATCGGCGATCTCGATCCTGAAAAAATCACTACTGCTTCCTATAAGCAGCTTATTCCTTGGTTAGAGTGTTGTCAGAAACGCGCCTACGACGAATCCGAGTTGCGAGAGTCGGTCATACAATATCTACAGCTTGTCCGAAAGCTGACAGGCACAGACTTCAGGGGGAAGTATATGAGTGAATTAAAGGAACTTTGTTTGAAGGATAATAACCTCGATCTCATCCGCGACTTGCAGGATGCTGGGAATGAGGCGGTGTCAGGGCTACGCTTGAAACTTTGGGAAGAGGTTAAATCTGAGCTGGAATTGCTGGAATCGGAGATTCCCGAATTTAGACAGCTTCTTAAACCTGTCCCAACAGACAAACGCTCTGTTGTAGAACGATACTATAAGTTGAGTGAAGCTAGCTCGCTCGAAATTGGAGAGGAGAAAGGCTCTATCTGGTTCGGGGTTGGTTGTTCCAAAGAGGAATATAGAGATCCATACGCCATGTTCGAGCGAGGGTTGAAGCATATGAGCGGTGAAAAGAACGAGTGGTATCCTTGGTATCGATATGTCGATCGAAATCTAAACCTGTGCAACCCCACCGTGGAAAATATCAAGCTGCTTTTGAATACAAAACAAAGGAAAGAGTTTGCGAGAAAGTTCGTCCAAGACGTAAAAGAAATTTTGGAAGTTCTTGAAGATATTGCCATGGTGAATGCAATAGAAGAAGGAGCAAAAACAGAGCTTGTCCCCGAAGAACAGATATTTGAGATATTGAGAAGAGGCTCTTGAATTTGCAAGTTGCATACAGAAACAATTTTGACAGAGATCTCAGACGTATCCGCAATCGGTCTATTAGAGTGCGCATCCAGGCAGCGATAGAGCAAGTCAAGGCAGCAAACGATCTGACAGAGATAAGGAATGTCCGCAAACTCCACGGTGGAAACCATTTCCGCATACGAGTCGGCAACTACAGACTTGGCTTTCGATTGGAAAATGATACCGTAGTGTTCACGCGATGTTTGCTGCGCCGAGATTTTTACCAACGCTTTCCCTAGCCACCTCACCCACCAAATGCTCAATTTCTTTCTACTGCTACTGCTCCTATCCCTCCCCCTCTACGTCAACCCCCGCTTCCACGACGCCACCCAAGAAGCGGGCATCGACTTTGTCCACGTCAACGGTGCGAATGGTCAGAAGTTCGTCATTGAAACGGTTGGCCCGGGCGGCGGTTTTTTCGATTACGACGGCGACGGTCGCCTCGACATTTATCTAATAAACGGAGCTGCTGTGCCTGGGACTGAATACGATCCTGCGCCGCAAAACGCGCTCTACCACAATCGCGGCGACGGCACCTTTGCCGATGTGACGGAGTACGCTGGTGTTGGCGACACGGGCTACGGCATGGGGTGCGCGGTCGGCGACACCGACAACGACGGCGACCTCGATCTGTACGTGACCAACTTCGGTGCGAATGTGCTGTACCGGAACGAGGGGGATGGAACATTTGCGGATGTGACAGTCGCGGCCCAAGTCGGCGACGAGGGCTGGGGGGCGAGTGCTGCGTTTGCCGATATTGACCGCGACGGTTTCGTCGATTTGTACGTGGGCAACTACCACAACTTCTCCTATACCAATCACCGCGTCTGCGCCGAGGGCGGCAGCGGCCTTCAACTCTATTGCGGCCCAGAGGCCTTTGATGGAGTGACTGACGTGCTGTATCGGAACGAGGGCGACGGAACCTTTGCCGACATCACGACAGTAGCCGGGCTGGGCAGTGCCGAGGGCAAGGAGCTAGGCGTGGTCTTCGGCGACGTGGATCTCGACGGCGATCCAGACCTGTACTTGGCCAACGACAAGACCTTGAACTTCTTGTATCTCAACGACGGCACTGGCCACTTTGCGGACGAAGCGCTGCTGGCCGGGGTTGCGTACAATGAGGACGGCGATGTCGAAGCGGGCATGGGCGTTGACATGGGAGACTACGACAACGACGGCGATCCCGATCTCTTCGTCACCAACTTTCAGTGGGAGACCAATACGCTGTATAAGAACCTCGGCGACGGCAGCTTTGTCGATGAGACCTTCCTCGCTGGGTTGGGCAAGGGCAGTATTGCCTACTTATCGTGGGGTACGCGCTTTTTCGATGTCGATAACGACGGCGACCGCGATCTTTTTATCGCCAATGGCCACTTGGAAAGCGATGTCGAGCAATACGAGAACGCGACTTTCCCGCAGCGCAATCAGCTCTTTCTCAACGTTGGCGACGGCCGCTTTGAAGAATACGCAGAAGATGGCGGTGCTTTGTCGTTGAAACGGGTCAGTCGCGGCGCGGCTTTTGGCGACTACGACGACGATGGCGATATCGACGTGCTGGTGGCCAATGTCGCCGCCGAGCCGACCTTGATGCGCAACGACGGCGCGAGCGGCCATTGGGTGCGCCTGCGGCTAGAGGGCCGCGACAGCAACCGCGCTGGCATTGGCACTCGCGTCGAAGTCACAAGCGGCGGGCAGGTGCAGACCGACGAAGTGCGCTCGGGGGCCAGCTACCTATCGCAGAGCGACATGCAACTGCACTTTGGGCTGGGAACGGCCACCAGCATTGAGCGCGTGGTCGTCTATTGGCCGAGTGGCCGGGTCGAGGAATACGAGGATTTAGGTGTCAACCAAGAGCATTTGCTCGTCGAAGGAGCGGCGCGATGAGGATTTTGTCAGTGGCCAGTGGTCAGTGGCCAGTGGTCAGCCCCCCCACCGTTCCGCCTCGGTCGGGAAGAATGGACAGGCCACGAGTCACTAGTCATTTACTGTTGCTAATTTGCCTCGCGTTATACGCCTGTGGGGAGGAAAGTCCGCAGAAAAAAGTGCGTCCTGGCGCGGCTATGGATGCCGAGGTACTCTTCACGCGTGGCACCGCACTCGCCTCCGAGGGCCGCCATACCGAAGCTATCGACGCGTACCGACAGGCCGCCGCGCTAGCACCTAAGTCCGCCAAGATCCACTACAATCTTGGCAACGCGTACGCGCGCCAGCTGGATTACCCCAGCGCGATGACAGCCTATCAGCGCGTATTGGCACTGGATTCGACGCACGTGTCGGCGCGGCACAACCTCGCGGCCATGTACGTGAAACAGCTCAACTACGCCCAAGCTATTGACGAACACCGCCGAGTGCTCGCGTTAGACCCCGGCCATCTGACGACTTACTACGACCTCGGCTACATCTACTTTTTGCGCGGCGAGTACGGCGAGGTGGAAACGTTGCTACAAGCGGGTCTGGACCGCGACTCGACCAATGCTTCCTTCTACCGGCTCTTGGGCCGGACGCGCCTGAAGGAACTCGACTTTGAGCGGGCTGCGGCGACCTTGAAGCGCGCGGTCGAGTTGGATAGCACGGATGCGGCTGCGTACGTCGATCTGGCGCAGGTGGAACTCAAGCGGCGCGAGTACGCGGCGGCTGAACGCGCTGCCCGTCGCGCTATTGCGCTCGATTCCTTGTCCAAAGAGGCGTACTTTGCGCTGGCCAATGCTCTCAAGCGGCTTGGCCGCCGGGAGGAGAGCACCGAAGTGCTGGAGCAGTTCCGGGCGCTCGACCAACAGCTCGACAAAATCGACGACCAACTGCGGATGTTGGGCAATGCGCCCGACGACCACGAGGCGCGGGCGCAACTGGGGCTGCTGTACACTGAGCAGAGCCGCTTGACTGAAGCGGCCGAAGCGTATCGATTAGCCGTGCGCCTCGCGCCGGACAGCCTGCGCTATCGCAATAACTTAGGCAACCTCTATCTGCGCTTGGGCCAATTCGCCGAGGCCGTCGCCGAGTATCAAGCCGCGTTGGCTTTGGATCCAGGATACGTCAAGGCGCACTACAATTTGGGCCAGGCGTACATGCGCTTGCAGCGCTTTGATGAGGCTCTAACCAGCCTCGCCGAAGCGCGTCGCTTAGAGCCGGAAGACGCGGAGACTCATTACTTTTTGGGACTGCTACACGCGCGTGCTGGCGACTACGCCAAGGCCGCCGAGGTGCTGGCCGTTGCGGTGGCGGCCCGGCCAGACTGGCTCGACGCGCGGCAGAAGTTAGCTGTGGCGTACTTGAAGTCGGGAAAGGTAGAAGAGAGCAAGCGGGAGCTAGCGGCGATCCAGCAGATGAAAGAGAGCAAACAACATGAATAAGCGTTGGCTGGGAACGGCGCTTTGCACGGCGCTGATCGGCCTAAGCGGCTGCGCTGAGAACGGACCGACCGTGGCCACTGAGGATGCCGTCTTGGTAGAGGTAGGGCAAACGGCGATTCGGGTGGCGGACTATCGCCAGTACATCGCGCGGGTGGCACCGGAATTGCGGGCAGAGTACGGGGCTGAGAAACTGTTGGAGGCTATTGTCGAACAAACGCTGCTCGTACAGGAGGCCGAGCGGCGAGGCTTGGGTGAGAGCGCGGAGTTTTTGCAATGGCAGGCGCAGGCGCAGGCGCGGCTGGTGCAGCAGGCTTTGTACGAACGCGCTGGGATCGTCCAACCGGAAGTCGCCGAGGAGGAGCTGCGGGCCTATTTCCAGCGCAGTCCGTACAATCGTCGCGTGCGCTTTAGCCTGCTGATGGTGCGCGAGCAAGAGCAGCTACCGGAGATTTTGGCCGCGCTCGCCGAGGGAGCGGACTTTGAGGAGCTGTCGATGCGGCACTCGCAGGACTCGCGGATTCTAGAGCGTCAGGCCGATATGGGCTATCACCGCTGGGGCGATACCATGGCCTCGCACGCCGCCCTGACTGAAAGGGCCTTCTCCATGCAGGTCGGGGAGATCTCCGAGCCGATGCAGGTGGCCGATGGGTACTTTATCATCAAGCTCACGGACATGCACCCGGTCAGCTTTGAGCAGGAGCGGGAGACCATTGAGCGCTTGGTGCTGCGGGAGAAGTTAGGGCGGCAGTTATTGGCTTATTACGACACCCTGCATGTGCGCTATAATGTGCGCTACGAGCCGGATGGGCTGACGGGGTCGTCGGAAGCGGTTGTGGCCGAGTACGACGGTGGGGTGCTAACGGTGGCGCAGGCCCGCGAACTGCTGAGAGCGGCACAGGCCCCTTCGACAGGCTCAGGGGCCATCTCGCAGGTACTGCGGCGCGAGCTCGGGCGGCGCGTGTTGGTTCCGCTCGAAACCGCACGGCTCGCGCTCACCGACGACTCGGACTTGCAGCGCGAACTGGAGCGACTGCGGCAGATGCAGCTTGCGCGGCACTTGCAGGACGCGCTGCAGGCGCAGGTGC
>JAJEEZ010000105.1:0-4485 GCA_022820705.1 Candidatus Latescibacterota bacterium
CGGATATATGAAGCCCGGCGAAGAGCCTGGGACGGTGTTCCACTACCAGAGTTGGGGAATGAATATCCTTTCGCACGCCGTGGCGCACCTATACGGCTATTACGACGCGGAAGACCCAGAGAAATCCGACGGCTGCATGCGGCTGATGCAAGAGAAACTCGCAGAGCCGCTCGGCGCGGCATGGGCGTTCTCATCGGGCGAGATGGAGCTGCACCCCTTGGCGCGACAGCATATTTTCGGCTATGGTACGAGGATTTCGACCACCGCGCTCGACTTGGCTCGCGCCGGGTGGCTGTGGTGCAACTATGGCCGCTGGGGGGATGTACAGCTCGTGCCGGAAGCGTGGATGCGCGATTCGACCCAGGTCGCGCCGCATATCAAGGTGCACTGCGCCGAAAATGACTGGCTCTACGGGAACGGGTTCTGGAGCAACTCTGAGGGCATGATCTGGCCCGAGTTGCCGCGCGATGGCTTTCATTCGTGGGGTGCCGGCGGTCATTACACCGCCGTGTTCCCCGGCGAGGAACTGGTGATCGTGCAAAACCCAGATCCGCTCGGGGTGCGCGGTGGCGAAGGGGCCAATCCGGAGCTAATCGAACTGGTTTTCGCGGCCTGCGACTAGACGGACCGCTGGGGTGTATCTGTACTATCCGGGAGGCGTGCAGACCCAGCGCATGCTCTACAGGGTACGAGTGGACGCGGCTCGCTCAGCGAGCGCCTGCCAGACCGCCGCCACCACAGCCCAGTAAATCGCCGCCTGCACAATACCGGAACTGGGCAAGATTTCCACGTCGTACCCCGGCACCCGCGTCACCGCATCGCCGAAGGGCCACTTCGGCCGAATGACGTAGTCCGGCTGCGGTGGACCGTTCGCTCCGTCCCCAGTAATCACCTCGACGATCTGCGCACCCGCCCGGTGCGCGACCTGATAGGCTTGCGTTGGTCGCCGGTAGTATCCGAGAAAGAAGAACAAATCCCCTGACTCCAACTCGCGCTCAAGTTCGGCCACCGACGGCGACTCCCCATCGAGCCGCCCTAGGCGACGCATGTATAGCGGATCGCCCGGCGCTCCGTGCTGATACACGGGGAAGTGGGAGATCATGCCCGCATGAATGACGCCGCCATCGTTGAGGGCCTGAGCACAGACCGCACCGACGCGCTCAATGGCCCTCACCTCCTCCTCGATCAGAGCGCGCAGAATCCCTCCGATTGCGTCCAAGTAGTCCCCACCCACCTGTCCTGGAGGTATCGCCGACACTTGGTGTGTCTGGTGGAACCGCGAGCCAGCAAACTGGGCATTGCGATCCCTCGCCCCTGCCACTAGCACACTCTGATACATGGCCGGCATCCACCCGATCCGGGTCAAGGCGGCCACGATCTCACCGGTGAAGGTCCACAAGACAACCAAATTCTGCAGGGAAATCAGCGGGTAGCCCTCGCCGCCAAAGGGAGCAGTCACTACCTCTGACAGGGGAATTTCGCTCTCCAGAAATAGGTCGGCACCCAACTGCGAATCCGCCCCAGCCCACGAGGCCGGCCCAATGCCGACAATCAGAGCACCCGAGGCACGCAAATCCCGCAACAACTCTAACTCCTGGTCCGGCGAGGCACCCGACCAGCCGAGAATCACCGTGTCACTCGACGACAACACCGTCTCAGGCGTCCACTCCTCAGCCAGCATCAACCCACCAGAGCGGATGAAGCCCTCTGACGTAAAATCCGGCCGCACACTGGCGAGCAGCAGTCGTCCGTCCGCCGCAAGCTGTCCGGCAACCTGATCGGCGACCTCCGAGATTACCGGCAGCCGCGGTCTCAGGCCCTCAATGCCTGCCAAGAGTGCCGCGAGATAATCCACGCAATTCACTCTGCCGCAGCTAGTTCCAAAGCCCGAAGTGCTCCGTCAATCAGAACCCGATCCGCGTCGTCGCGCAGAAAGCGCCCCTGATGGCTCGCCCTCGCATCGAGGACCTCGTAGCCCCCGTAGGGTACCTCCTCACTCGTCGGCACGTAGCCGATGGCACCGTTGGCGTACCCCACGGGCAAGGTCAAAGAAAAAGGCGACGCCTCGGCAATAGCCAGCCCCGTCTCGACGAAAATCTCTCCCGGCAGGCCGATGAGGGCCACGTCGTCCAAAGCCACGACCTGTAATTCTAGGGGCAAGCCCGTAGCCACCGAGCCGCTCTGACATGCCTCGAACCGCTCCTTGGCGGCAAAGTAGCGGCGGCAGACCTGCCAGTTCCGGTGGTGCTCGCCCTTGAGCTGACGAAAGGCCGGTTCCCACTCTGCCAGTTCGCGCTCGCACTCCTCCTGCGACGGCATGGGCTGGAGGGGCAACTCAAAGGCGTGCTGGGCACAGCGCAACCGGCCGCCCCGTCTCAGATCGGCTCGGTCCAACACCGTCTGCAGCACCGCATCACCAGCCCTGGTACCGTGGCGCGCGGCAAGGGCAAAGGTGCCGCGCGGATGGGGGTTGATATTGCCAGCACAGCCGTTGACGAACAGCGCCGTCACGCCCGACAGTTGGGCCTCGATCAACTGCATGGCATGGCCGATCCAGTCGGCTGTGAACAGGTAGTTGTCGCTCACTAGACAGGTTCCGTGGGCCGCGTGCTGATAGATCACCGACAGCGGACCGCCGTCCTCGCGCTCAAACCACACCGCATCGACCCAGGGTGCCACCGCTCCGTCGGGGTTGACGCCAATGCGAGTCGTGCCATCCGCCTGTCGCTCCCGGCGGTTGACGCCGACCTGCAGCGGATGACGGCCCGTGCCCCAGCGCACGGGCACCGCCGAGGTGGCCGCCTGCAGAGCCGCACCGGCCATGTAGTAGCTCACCCCGTCGATATAGGTAGCGACCTGTTCCTCCAGCGCCGAAAAGTCAGAGTACATCAGCGGACCACCGTGCGTGTGCGAGAAGGCGAGGAATACGTGGGCCGCAGGCACCCCCGTTGCCACTTGCACCAACTCGCGTACGCGAGCGACCTGCTCCGCTCTCATGCCGAGCAAATCGTTGGCAATGATCACGGCCTGGGTCGAGCCGTCGTCGAGGAACAAGGCGTGGGTGTTGAGGTGGTCGTGTACGCCCTCGGCCCCGTGGTCGCGAGCACCGTATCCGCCCATGGGGCAGCCGATCGGTGGAGTGATCCGGGCACCGCCGGTTCCGGCTAGTAAGTCGTTCATTATCCTTTCTCCTACTCTCGTTGGTTAAGGGCCCCGCAGCACCTTCTCAATGGCACCGCGCACAATCTTTTCCGACCGCCCCGACACAAAGGCGTCCACAGGCTCGTATCCCCCCTCGGCAAAGGAACTCGCCAAGGTTACATACCCAGTCCCCAAATCTCCGTATCCCGCCACCGCGACAAAGGCATCGGGCCGACTCGCCTGCGCGTGCAGTTGGTATTCGATAAAGATCTCGCCCGGCAAATGGACCACCGCCACTCGGTCGTTGAGGTGCAAACAAGTGATGGGAATGGGCCGCTCGCTACGGCGCAGATACGTCAGCATGAGGGCGGCTTTGCTATGCACTTTGGCCCCGGTGGCCGCCGAGGCGATTTGCGCCAGTAAGTTTTCCTCGGCGAGGTCCTCCCTCGGCGGTAGCTGCACCGGCTCGACCGTCCAGCGCACATGCTCCAACGGCTGCCGCGTACTGCCCTGCTCCGCCTCCAACATGGCCCGGTGGATGCGCCCGGTGAACAATTCCCGGTTGTCAGCTATACCATCGTTGTACTTGCCCGCGGTGACATTGCCCGCACAGCCGGTGAAGTATATGTGCGGCACACCGCTTTCCTCCCTGCGGCGGTTGCGCGCCAAGCCGACAAATTCAGGCGTCACCAGCCCGGTGCCGTCCTCGCTGGTGGGATGGACGGCATAGTAGTGCAACAGCGCCAAGGGCGTTTCCCCTTGATAAAAGCCAATCGTCTTGAGCATGGGGTCGATGATACCTTCGGGCGCGTCCCGCACTTGTGGATCGCGACATTGGGTCCAGCGCACCCCGGCCACCTTGCCGTCTGGCCCCATCACCCGCCGATTGGAGGCAATTTTCTCGACTTTGGTCTGCCCCACCGCAATATCCGTGCAGGGCTGTAGCTTGGTCAGGGCCTCACCCGCCGCTTGGGCCGCCTGAGTCCGTACTTTTTCAGCCCAATCTCCAGTCATAATGATATTGGGACAGCCGTGGGCGTCGAGAATATCTTGGGCGTCGCGGTCGGGCCAAGGCGTATCGTGAGCGTGGATACAGTGCACGGCCACCCGCTCAGCCTCAGTGCCCACGGCCTGAGCCAATTCCCCGCGCCAGCGGTCGTAATCGCCGTTGCTCAATTCAGCCCAATCCAAGGCGCACAAGACCATGGGCAATTGATCGTCCGGAACCAAAATCAGTCCCAAGGCAGACAACGGGTCGGCAATGCCCTTAGCCGGTGGATACCACCCCGCACAGAGCGGATGGCCCAGCGGCGGCGTAACGTCGGATTGGAATGTGGCGAGTTG
>JAJEEZ010000342.1:0-5200 GCA_022820705.1 Candidatus Latescibacterota bacterium
CGCCACGCCCAAAAACAAGACGCTGGAAATCTTCGGTGCCCCGAACCCGCAGGCCGACGGCAAGGTCAGCCACCACGCCTTCCACAGCTACACCATGAAACAGGCGATCCAAGAGGGGTTCATCCTCGACGTGCTCGCCCACTACATGCCGGTGCAGAGCTACTACAAGCTCGCCAAAACAGTGGAAGAAGACCCAGAATTCGACGTCAACAAGGCCCAAAAGAAACTGCGCCGCTTCGTCGAGAGCAGCGACCACGCGATTGGACTCAAAGCCCAGATCATGGTCGATCACTTCCACGACCAAGTGCTGGCGCAAAACAAAATCGGCGGCCAAGCGCGGGCCATGGTGGTCACCAACGGCATCGAGCGCGCCATCCAGTACTACCACGCAATCCGCGACTACCTGCAGGAGCGCAAGAGCCGCTACCGGGCTATCGTCGCCTTCTCCGGCGAGCACGAGTTCGGCGGCGAGAAAGTCACCGAAGCATCGCTGAACGGCTTCCCCTCCGCCCAGATCGCCGGGCAGTTCCAAGAAGACCCCTACCGCTTCCTAGTCTGCGCCGACAAATTCCAGACAGGGTACGACGAACCCCTGCTGCACACCATGTACGTGGACAAGACGCTGTCCAGCATCAAGGCGGTGCAAACCCCTCTCCCGCCTCAACCGGGCGCATCCCAAGAAGCACGACGTGTTCGTACTCGATTTCCTCAACGACGCCGACACCATCCGCGACGCCTTCGCCGACTATTACCGCGCGACCATCCTAGCTGACGAAACCGACCCCAACAAACTGCACGACTTGCAGACGAGCCTAGACCGCGCCCAAGTCTATTCCGACGAACAAATCGACGACCTTGTCGAGCGCTACCTCGGCGGTGCCCAGCGCGACCAACTCGACCCAATCCTCGACGCCTGCGTGGCGGCCTACAAAACCGATCTGGACGAGGACGGCCAAGTGGAGTTCAAAGGCAACGCCAAGGGCTTCGTGCGAACCTACGCCTTCCTCTCGTCCGTGCTTCCCTACAACGACGCCGGCTGGGAGAAGCGCTCAATCTTCCTGAACTTCCTGATTCCAAAGCTGCCCACTCCCAAGGAAGAAGATCTGTCGAAGGGCATCCTCGACGCCATCGACCTAGACAGCTACCGGGTCGAAAAGCAAGCGATGCAGCAGATCCTGCTGCCGGACGAGGACGCCGCAGTCGATCCAGTGCCGACCACCGGCGGCGGTCACCGCACCGAGCCGGAGCTGGACCGGCTGTCGAACATCCTCAAGACGTTCAACGATCTGTTCGGCGATATCGCCTGGGAAGACGCCGACCGCGGGGGGGAACTCATCACCAAGACCATCCCGTCCCGGGTAGCTGCAGACGCTGCCTTCAAGAATGCGCGGCAAAACTCGGACGCCGCCAACTCCCGCATCGAGCACGATAAGGCGCTGCTGCGGGTCATGACGAACGTCATGAAGGACGACACCGAACTCTTCAAACAGTTCATGGACAACGAGGGTTTCAAGCGCTGGATGACCGACAGGGTATTCGAGTTGGCCTGCGAGCAGACGAGTGCGCCTTGAGCGGCGTTTTCCGTCGTCTCCATCTCCTATCCAGCCTCGATCCTCGTGGACGAGACCGTCTCGCGCATTACCGCAAATGTCCTTGAACGCTTTGGCGCGGCATAGCCAAGGCATCCATTTGGCCTTATCTTTAAGTGTTTTTAGGCTGTTAGGAGACGAAATTTTCATGGCTACCGAGCCGAGCAAAGACCTAGCGGTTTTTGCCAATCCCCATCCGGACCGCGACTACACAATCGAGTTCTCGTGTCCGGAATTCACTTCGATATGTCCCGTAACCGGGCAACCCGATTTCGGCACCATCCACATCCGCTACGTGCCCGACCAACAGTGCATTGAGCTCAAATCGCTCAAGCTCTACCTGTGGTCCTTTCGCCAAGAAGGCGCTTACTACGAAGCAGTCACCAACACCATTCTCAACGATTTGGTGGCCGCCTGCGCGCCGCGGCGCATGACCGTAGTGGGAGAGTTCAATGTGCGCGGAGGCATTTCCGCCGTCGTGACGGCCGAATTTGCCCCACAGCCCTAACGCCCGGAGACATATCATTTTATCGAATGGAGATTTACAATGGAAGAAGTACGCCAAGACGCCGCTGAGACGGCAACAGAAGAAGGATCGGAGGAAAACAGCAGCCGGCAGGACCGGGCGTGGTTTCCCTACATCACCAAGGTGCAGTTCGAGCGGTTCCTCTCGCGGCTGGAGACCAAGATCCCCGACCAAATCGACCGCGACTACGTGCGGCCTATTATTCGCACCCCGTCGATGATTCACCGCTTTTTGCGCGGCATCGAGTCCATGAACCTGACCGACCGCGACCAAAAGCCCACGGAGCTATTATTGCGGATAGTCCCCAAGGATACGCGCAAATTCGCCCTTGCCGAAGTGGTCCGCGACCTCTACAAAGACCTGCTGCCGGAGTGGGAGCAAAACAACGGCAACATGAGTGACGACGCCATTGTCGATTACTTCCGCAACCGCACCGGTATGGGGCGCGATTCGGCCAACAAGATGAAGATGTTTTTCAAATACCTCATCGCCGAGGCTGATTTCGGCGACCCCTCCGCCCCGCAAGAGGAAGCGGCCGCCGAACCCGAGCCCCAAGACGAAACTCCCGAACCCACACCCAAAAAGGAGGCTCGCAGCGCCCGCGAACCCGCCCCCAAGGAGCGCTCCGGGCGCGACGGACGCACCAAGCGCACCAGTTCCGACCGCCAAGAACGACAAGAGCGACAAGACCGTTCGGAACGCTCCGAACGACAAGAACGCCAAGAACGCCCCTTAACTGAGACGCAGCGAGCCTATCTAGAGACCCTCCAGTCCATGGTCCAGATCAAAATCGACGGCGACTGGGACGAAGACATGATCCGCCTCGCCTTCGACCGTCTGGAGCGGCTCTTCGACCGCTTGCGGCGCGCTTAATTCAAAATAGAGTTCGCGCCTACGATTGTCCTCGTAGGCGCGAACGATGAGACATCTTATGAACAACTACCGCATTGCGATTATCGGTCTCGGCGGCATGGGCGGGCATCACGCGGAGGCCGTGCAGTTAGAGGCGAACTGCGAACTAGTCGCCGGAGCGGAAATCAACCCCGAGCGGGCGGCAGCATGGGGAGAGCGCTTTGGTGTCCAAGCCCTCTATGACGACTACGAGAAGATGCTCGATGAGCAACAGCCCGACCTCGTCATCGTCCCAACGCAAGCACCCATGCACCACCAGCCGACGATTGCCGCAGCCCAGCGCGGCATCCACGTGTTCTGCGAAAAGCCGATTGCCCTGAACCTCATCGAAGCCGACGAGATGGTTGCAACCTGCGACCAGCACGGCGTCAAGTTTGCCATCAACCACATCAAACGCGCCAGCCCGTACAATCGCCATGCCCTCGCGCTGATCGACCAAGGCGCAATCGGCCAAGTGGTGTTGCTGCAGGCAACCGACAAAGGGGGCCGCAAGGTGGGCAACTCGCTGATGGAGATGGGCACCCATCTCTACGATTGGGTGCGTCTGTTTGGCGGCGATGTCGAGTGGACGCACGCGCACCTCGTGCAGATGGATGGACGCGAGTCAACCGTTGGCGACATCAAACACACCCAAGAGGTGCATCCGAAAGACCGCGATGCAGGAATTGTGCTTGGCGAGCGCGGGCACGCCTCGTTTCGCTTTGCCAACGGCATCCATGCAGACGTGCAGTTCCTCGCCCAGCCGCAGACCAACGACAACGGCTACGGCATTGACATCATCGGCACCGAAGGGCGCATCGCCGTGCGGGAGAGCGTGGGTACGACGATGTTTATCCACAAAGGACAACACAAGACGCCGGCCGAGGCGTGGGAACCCGTGCATCTGCCCGCCGAAGATCTCGACGAGCAAGGCAATCCACGCGATAGGACATCCATACGCTTGCTCTTGCAGCGCCTCATGCTGCGCGACCTCATCGCCGCCATTGAGGAGGACCGGGATCCGTTTGCAAGCGGCAGAGACGGTCGGGATTGTCTCGAAATGATTCAGGCGACGTGGGAATCACATCGGCGCAAGGCGCGAGTGTCCATGCCGCTCACGCCGCGCGAACACCCGCTCGAACGATGGCGCGCCGACGCGGTCGATTGATAGTGCCCCGCTGCGCCCAGCGGAGTTGCAACGCCTCTTAGAGAACCCTACTCCTCAAAGCGCGCCATCGCCGCAAACTTGTCCAGCCGTTGAGCGATTAGCTTTTCTGGGTCGAGTCGCTGAAGCTCGGCTAGCGCATCTTGTACGCAACGCTTGAGCGCGGAGGCCGCATTATCCCAGTCGTGGTGCGCACCGCCCAACGGCTCGGGCACGATGCGGTCGATGATACCCTCCTTCTGCAGATCTTTAGCCGTGAGCTTGAGGGCCTCGGCCGCCTCCTCTCGGCGCTCGCGCACCTTGAACAGGATCGTCGAGCAACTCTCCGGCACAATCACCGAATAACAGGCGTGCTCCAGCATCAGGATCCGGTCACCAACCGTAATGCCAATGGCACCGCCGCTGAAGGCTTGACCAATGATGGCCACGACGATAGGCACCGGCAGATGCGACATTTCGTAGAGGTTGCGGGCGATGGCCTCAGCTTGACCCCGCTCTTCGGCCTCAATCCCGGGATAGGCACCCGAGGTATCGACTAAGGTCAAGACTGGCAATTTGAACTTGGCCGCCATCTGCATCAGGCGGCGGGCCTTGCGATACCCTTCTGGATGCGGCATACCGAAGTTGCGCTTCTGCCGCTCTTCGAGATTGCGTCCACTCTGGATGCCGATGACCATGACCGATTCGTCGTTCAGCCGCGCCGGCCCGCCGATGACCGAGGGGTCGTCGGCAAAAAGGCGGTCGCCGTGTAACTCGGTAAAATCTGACAGCATCCGCTCGACGTAATCGAGCGCGTACGGACGGTTCGGGTGCCGCGCGATCTGCACCCGCTGCCAAGAACTGAGATTGGCGTAGATTTCTCTGCGCTTCTTCGCAGCCTGCGCTTCGAGCTTGCGCACGCCCTCATCCAAATTCAAGCCATCGGCTTCGGCTTGGCTTTTTAGCTCGTCGATTTTCTTTTGTAGCTCGACGAGGTCGCGTTCAAAATCGAGGTAAAATCCACTGTTATTCACCGGACAAAACCTCCTA
>JAJEEZ010000166.1:0-11411 GCA_022820705.1 Candidatus Latescibacterota bacterium
TCACCTGCACTTCTTTAGCGGCCTCGCGGGTATAGCCGGTGGAGACGCTGGTGTAGAGGTTGCCGCCGCGCGGGGTCAAGTTCACGTCTAGCGCGAGGTTGACCGACGGATCGACCCATATTGGCCGGATAGCGTTGTCGTCGTAGGCGATCATGGTATCGACGCCCGCTTCCTCTACGCCGATGGCAATGGGCAGCGTACCCAAGGCTATGCCTTGGTCATCGACGATGGAGTATTCAGTCTGCTCATCGGTGATCAGCCCCTGCCAAGAAACACCTGTCGGCCCGCCGATGTGAAACTCGGCCCGCCCCCACGCCGCGCTGGTACACCAAGCCGCGATACTTAAACTCCACAATAAATTTCGCCCTAGCATGACTCTCATTCCTTTTTTAACCCTCCAACGCGGTTGGTGGTGGGGTGGAATCACATACATCACACAAACCCCATAAATCCTAGTACGCTACGCCGACGGTGCGCGTGCTGGCGCTAGCGCGCGCATCGCCCTTGACGTTGAGTTGGACTAGATAGAGGCCAGGGGCCACGCTCTCACCCTGATCGTCGGTCCCGTCCCACCGAAGTTGGGGCAGGTCTTCCGAACTGTAAACGCCGCTTTGACCCTCGATGTCGAAGAGGCGACGCACCCAGCGTCCTCCTAGGTCGTATATATTGACCACAATCTGCCCGCCATCGACTGCAAGGACCTCGCACTCCATATCCAAGACATCGTTGATTCCATCGCCATTGGGCGTGATAACGGCCGCGGCGAGGTCAAAGTTGCCCACTAGGCTGCCGCTGTTGACAGCCGGGCTCAAGACGGTAGTGTCCGATTTGAACGAGATGTCGCCTTCGTCTAGCGCGGTAGCGTCGCCGGCTTGGACGCTTTGAAAGGCATCTTCTTCCAGCAGCAAGCCCCGGCCCTCAAAGGCCGTGCTATACGAGAGGATACGGCTGACAAAGTGGATCTTCAACACGGTGTTGTGCGCGGCTACTCGCGGAAAGCGCACCGCAAAGTTGCGCTCCGAGAGCGCGGTGATGGCCACGTCGCCCTCGTCGGCGACAGCGTCTTGCACCGCAAAATCGTGCGCTAGGAGGAACTCGCCCTGCGCGTCGATGATTTCAATGCGCTCAATGCGGTCTATGCGGCTGCCGGTGACCAGCTCGAACCCGTCGAATCCCTGCAAATCTCCGCTCTCCATCTCGGCGCGCACGGCATAGACAAAGGGAATGTCGGCGGCTGCGGGCACCTCGCGCGGAAAAATTTCGCCGACGAGGACATCGGCCAATGGCGGCGTTGTGAAATCAAAGGAAAACTGCCGCAGGATTTTTGCCGATTCTAGATCATCGGACTGAAAGTCAACTCGGAATTGGAAGTAGCGGCGCGGCCCGGGCGAGAGGACCAATGCGCCCTCGCTGCTGGTGCCGGCGACCGGATCGTAGGGCGAGGTCCACGGACTCCAATTGGCCAAGTCGTCGCGCACGGGGCCGCGTTCCCACACATCCGCTGGGCCTCCCTTGGCCGGCAGGTCGAGGTACTCGTCGCGCAGGAGCGGCTGGTCGGGATTATCGACGGAGAACGCGATTTCTTCGGCGTCTTGACGCCCCACTCGCTTGCGCGTATAGGCGAAGGGCGACGTGTCGTTGCCGCTGCGGGTGCGGATGTTCATCTGCACGGCGTTCGCCTGCCCAACGGTCTCCTCCAGCCAGCGCAAGCGTCCCCAATTGGCTGGCGTGCCCATGTCGATGAGCGGCGAAACGTACTGCACGGTGGGGAAGAAGCCCTCGCCGAAAACCTGGAATTTCTCCACCTCAAAGGGGATGGATGAGGTGGCGCGCAGGCGGATGAAGCGCAAAAAGCGCGGCGGGTCGATCTCGATGGTGGCGACCGGATCGGTGTTGTTGGTACGTGCCGTAAAGGTCTCCCAGATGGGGTTACCGGCCTCGGTCAGCACTTGGCCGTCGTTGACTTGGAGTTCGAAGTTTTTGAGAAAGTCCTCTTGAAAGGGCGTCGATGGCGACGGAAAGACCGTATTGCGCGGGAAGAAGCGAATTTGGTTGACGCCAAAGCGCGCACCCAAATCGAGCACGAGCAAGGTGCCCAACACGTCCCGTCCCTTGCGCTCGAAGGCCCCGCCACTGGGAGCGGGCGACACGCTCGGATCGAGGATGTTTTGCAACTGGGACTCGGCGAGGTCAAAAACGGTCGGAGCGCGGATGCTGCCGCCGCGCTCGGCGATTTCAGCGGCGAGGTTTTGGCCCTCCTGTACGCGGCGGGGCAGGATGCTGCTGGGAAAGTCCGCGCTGGAAAAATCGACGAGATTGACCGGCGCGACGCCGATTTCGGTGATGTTGGGATCCAACGTGGAGCGGTACTCCGGCTCAATGGTTTGCACCGCAATCCCGGCTTCTACGTCCCCCTCCCAGCTAATCTGGCCGTCTTGGCCGACGAGCAATACTTGACGTCCCTGCAAATCGCTGCCGTGCAAAAGCACTAATGCACCTATGAGAAGCAAGCGCTTCATAAGTTTTCCCCGAGAATTTTTTTTGCCAATGCCTTCTGCTCCGCTTCGATTCGCTGCTGGAGTTGGGCGCGCTGCCTTGCCCGCTGATAGCGCGTTTCTGCGTCCCGCGCTTCTGCGCCCCGCCCCAATTGACTGTACGCCTTGCTCAAGTGGCCTTGGAGCCGCCAGTTGTGCGGCTCTAGTTCGGCGAGATGCAGCCAATGAGTCAGCGCCTCGCCGGGCCGTCTTTGCTCTAAGAGGACTTCGCCGAGCCGGAGCAGCCCCTCGCGATGATCTGGCGCTAGCGCTAGGACTTGCGAGAGCAGCCCCTCGGCGGCTGATAGCTGGCCGTTGTGGCGCAAGAGTGCGGCCGCTTCTACTCGCGCCTGCACGCCGTAGGTCGGGCTGTCTAGGAGCTGGCGATAGGATCGTTCGGAGTCTTCCATCCGCCCGCTAGCAGCGTAGGCGCGCGCCAATTGGTAGCGCACCCGGCTGCTATCCGGGCTCAACGTTAGCAGCCGCTCGTAGGATTGCACGGCCTCGTCGAGCGCACCGCTCGTCAGTTGCGCATCCCCCAAGCGTCCGAGTAGGGCTTCCTGTCCGCTACTTGCGACGAGTTGTTGATAGATTGTGCGCGCTTGTTGGGGACGGCCCACCGCCATGTAGCGGTCGCCGAGTGCCCGCTGTCCGCGCACGTCTGCAGGCCAGCGCGCGACGAATGCCTGGCTGATGCCGAGTGCTCGCTCGGGTTTGCCGCTGGCGTCGTAGAGCACCGCCAAGGCCCAATACACGTCCTTATCGGAACTGCCTGCGGCTAAGGCCTGTTCGTATGCGGCGACAGCCGTAGCCGTCATGCCCAACTCCACATAGGCGTGGCCTAAATAGCGCTGCTGCGAGGCTTGCGCCGCGCGGTCCATGGCTGGTGTACTGGCGTTGACCAATCCCGCGACTAGCACCAATCCCACCACAGCGCCCCCCCTCCACGCCCAAGACAACTGCACCAGTTGCCCGACCCCGCTCACCGCAAAGAGCAAGAGCACGGGTACCAGCACCATGCGCGTCTCGGCATGGGCACCGTAGAGCGCGGTTCCCATTACGACGGTTGCGACGAACAGCAGGGCGAGCGAAACGCCGCGCTCCCGCGCCGCCAAGGCAAGACCCACGCCTAGCAGCGCGAGCGGCAAGACCAAGCCGAAGGGAAACGCGAGACCCCATTTCCACAACAGGACCGCTAGGACGGCTGAATCGCCGCGCGCGTGGTACATATCCAGCGCGGGCAAATGCTCCCCACCGCGCACGAGGAGGTCGGGCGAGCCGCCGGCATTTATAGCTGCCCCTAAAAAATACCACAGCACGAGAGCACAAGCCGTCCCCAGCACACAGGCCCAACCCACCCGCTGCTTTCCTCCTGCCCACAGCCACCACAGCACGGCCGGCGCGAAAAGCACGACTTGCGGCGCGGCCAGCAAGCAAAGCGCTAGCAAAATCCCGACGCCTAAAAACGCGTTCCCATCGCTCTGCTGGTCGGCCCACAACAGTGCCACCAGCAGCGAGAGCACCAGAAATACCGCGAGGACTGGGGGCAGCAAGGAGCCGGTGAAATAGATGGCTGGCCCGTATAGGGCTGCGCACAAAGCGGCGATGAGTCCCGTGGCCGGTCCCCAGATCGCGCGACCGATTAGGGCCAATAGCGCACAACTGGCCACGCCTAGCAGGACTTGGACGTAGCGAGGTGCCAGGCCAACGGCGACGAAGCCGCGCAAAAAGAGCGGGTACAAGGGGCTGGCAACCGCTGTGTCCCCCTCTCCCCTAGCGGCCTCGACGTAGGGCCAACTCGCCGCCGTCGGCACCTCCAAGAAGGGGCTATGCTCGACCTCATCCAAATAGGTCAGGCGCGGCCAAAGGGCCATGAGCGCAATGCCGATGACGGCTACGGCGAAGTTGTCGTTGCGCCAAATCACGCGCTATTCCAATCCTGCGTAGATCGTTATAAAAGTCTGACTTGTGTACCGCGCTTTGGTCTCTTTAAAGTCCTGGCGCTCGATGCGCAGCCCGGCTAGGGCGTGGAGGCTGTAACCCAAGTACTGAGACTGATTGGTAAACTGAAACGCGCCGGTAATGGAGTTGAAGTCGTTGGCATCGACGTTGAAGTCGTTAAAAATCAGGTACTCGACGCCCGCTTGGAGTTGGGTGGCTCGCAGGAGGCGAGTTTCGACGACGGCCGAAAAAAGTTCGTAGAGGCTGGTGGAATGCTCTAGGGCAAAGAGACTGCGCGACTGCTTGCGGAACTCGCTCTTCCAGCGCGGCTCCAAGCTGAGCTGGCCCAAGGTATAGCGGTAGCTGGCCTTATTGATGATTCCAAAGAAGAAGTCCTGCTCGTCTAGCTCTAGGGCCTGCCGGCGGGCCTCGCTCATTAGCTGGCGGAAGCGCACGTAGTTGAGTTTGGTCTGCACTTTGTAGGAAGCCGATTGCAAGTTGTGCCCTATAAAGAGTTGGTTGATCCATGTATCGCGGGCTAACAGGGGGTCTTCGACCTTGGTCAACTCGCCGCCGCGCAGGGTATTGTCCGGTGCCCACTGCAAGAGGGGATTGGGAATGTCGTCCTCTACCAACTTGCTCATTTCAAAGAAGCGCAAGCGCCCAAAGCGCGGGGAGTTGTTGTCGTACGTCACGAGGGCGTAGGTGCTCTTGTTTTGCTGGTTCGACGAGATGAGTTGCTCGCGCAGTGCGCCTACCATCACTTTAAGTCGCGGCGTCAGGTCCGCTCCGCCGTACACATTGTACCCGCGATGGTCGCGGCGGTAGGGGTAGTCTGGCTCTTCGTCGTTTTCGTATTGGTCGATCCAGAAGTTGTTGTTCATGTCCATCCCGAAGAGAAATTCCGGGCGGTCGGAATGGAAGCGGAGGAAAGGCTCTTCGTAGTCGGGTACGGCGTTGGAGCGCACGAAGTTGTCGTTTTGGTTGATGTCGGGCACGAAGTCGTTGTTTTGGTCCCAGCCCGGAAATACTTGAGAATCGCCCTGGAGCCAGTCGAAGCGCACGGTGTCGGGGAAGCGGTCTTGGTCGTCGTTGTCTTCGACGAACTCGACGATGCCTTCGCGCTCGCTGTCGTATTCGATTTCGCCCGTGCCCGTGGTGACGAAAGTCCGCGTATTGTAGAGCGGATCCATGCTGTACGCCTCGCCAAAGACAAAGAAGGGAGCGGCCTTTTTGGATGCGTTCACCATCCAAGCCGGTGCCCGTCGGCTCCCGCCGATGCCGGATGCAGTGTGGTGCTCGTCGCGCAGGACGTTGGGGTACTTGCGGTAGCTCACGCTCAGGTCGTATTCGGCGTACAGGTCGAAGCCTTGGTAGTCGCGCAGTTCGATGTTGCCGCCGAAGATATGGGTCGCCGTGGGCAGGCCGTACTCGAAGCGGACGGTCTGCAAATTGGTGATGTCTTGCACGTTGCCGTCGGCTTGGGCCACCAGCAGCAGCACGGCTTCCCCATCGCGGTTGACTTGACGGTCAGACGTCATCCAGACCTGATAGTCGTTGCCCAGCACGAGCCGGAACTCGACTTTGACGATGTCCTCTTTGGGAAACGAGGCCCGATCGACAAAGGCCGGACTGTCGAAGTTGTAGCTCAGGCGGATCTCCTCCGGGCCGTTGGCGGCGATGTAGCCCTGCTGGACAAAACCGCCCTCAATGACCGGCTCGAACAGGATGTCTTTGCCAGCATCGACGGTGCCGTCCTCGTAAGTAATCAGGATGTCCGAGCCGGCCTGAAAAAAGGCGGCTCCGCCCGTTCCGTCGCCCGGGGAATCGTCGCGCAGGACGATCTGAATCAGCGATACGGTCTTGTTTTGGGCCACGGTCAAGGCACCGGAAAACGGGTTGCCCACTAGGCGGTCCGAAAGCGTGTTCGACTGGTGGGCGTTGACCGCGTGCAGGCCCAATTGCAAGGCGTCGCTGAGTTGGTAGGCGAAGCGCCCGCCGAACAGCGTGGTGTTGTTGGTGCGGAGGACTTCTTGGTCTTCGGTAGTAGAGCCGCCTGGATTGCTCAAGCGCGAGTAGATGAGCGTCCCTTCGTAGCGGTCGGTGGCGAGGTCGAACTGCACGCCGTCCATGCGCGGCTTGGAAAAGACCATCGGCGAGATCACCGAGCGCATCTGCGCGCTGGTCGTCAAGGTATAGAAGTATTGGCCCTTGGCGTCTGAGGCGATGACCACGTCGGAAAACCACTGTTGAAAGCGACTGGACTTGAGCAGTGAGTTGCCGAACTGCTGGGGCTTGCTCTGCGAGTTGTTGAAGATCAGCCAGCCACGGGTGAGGAAATTGCCGTACAGGTCGTAAAAATAGTCGCCTTGGAGGCTGATATCGACGTAGCGCTGGTAGGGGTTGCGGGCGTAGTTGGTGTACTGCCACTGGCGCCAGTGGTACTCTTTGTAGAGTTCCTGTGGCACATACCAGCGGCGCACTGCTGGGTCGAGGACGCCGAGCATGACGTCCGGCCCTTGAGGCGCAAAGGAGGTCTCGTCGCCCTGTTGCAGCCCGAGGCGAGAACTGTAATCGACTTGGCCGACTGCCGCTTGGGCTGCGATGACGACGAGTAGCAAAACGAGGCTTATTCTAATGATAACAGTGTGCATGGCGTCTCTTTTCGCCCCTAATAGGCTACCGCGATAAGGTGAGATTGCCGTTGTCCGGCGCTGTCTTCGACGTCGGTGTCTACGTCGATCTGGCAGATGTAGAGCCCGGGTGGCACGACGCGACCTTGGTCGTCTTTTCCGTCCCAAGTAAAGCGCTGGTGCCCGCCTTGGGCCGTGCCTTCTAGCAGGCGCATGGGCCGACCGTCGAGTGCCCATATACGGACGGCGGCCGGCCGCTCGGCATAGACTTTGAACAGCGAGAATTCGATTTGGGCGACGTCGTTTACGAGGTCGCCATTGGGCGTGAATGGGTTGGGCGCGACCGATATGTCGGCGACGATCTGCGTGGCACCGAGCGCGGCGATCGACAGGGTTTGCGATGGTCGCAGCGCGGTAGCGTCGGCCGCGTCGGCGGGCTGATAGGGTGTGCTGGCTGCTTGGTTGCGCACGGCCACCTTCAGCTTGGTGCCGTGGAGAAATACCTTGGACGCAAAGCGCAGGCGCACGAGTCGGCCATGACCGACGACCCATCCTCTGGCAAGGCCTAGCCGGTTGTACTGGGCCGCGCTAAGCGTGTCGCCGACCTCGTCGAAAAGCGTCTGGTTGCCCACTCCTACTACCTTGCGGAAGTAGCGCACGGGTCCTTGGGACTCGGGCGGTAGCTCGTCGTAGGCCGCGCGATCGACTTCCACTAGCTCTTCTCCGGCAAGGCGGAAGTAGCGCACCGCGCCGCGCACCGCGTCTGGGAGCAGGGCGTGCGAGGTTGCTGTCAAAAGCTGACCGTCGATGCTGGTGGGCACTTCCTCGCCATCGGCCGTTGTGCGGAAATATAGCTGCGGCAGTTCGTCGGTGTCGCTGCGGGCGACCTCCGGGAGGCGCACTAGGAGCGAGTCGCCTTGCAGCATTTGGCCGTCGGTGCTTGCTAGATCCAAGAGCGATTGCGGCGCGCCAGACGCCAACTCCTCTTCGGTGCCGATTGCCACATCAATGAGCTGCATGTCGAGGCCTGGATCGGTGCTGATAAGCAGCTCGTCGAACCCGAGGCTGCGGACCGAGGTGGGCTGCTCTAGGAACTGGGGTTGGACGAAGACTTCGAAGGTATCCAAAACACCCACTTGGGCCTCGGGCGGCCAGACTTCAGCTCGCAGTCCGAGGGCGACCGGGGTGTGCAGCTCTACGGAGATGCGCTCTAGCGCGGGTGCGACCTGGCGATCCTCGCTGAGCAGGCGAGCCTGAATTTGCATGAACTTGCGCAGGCTGGGCGACGTTACTGGGTCGCCGGGCTGCTGGTATTGCTGGCTCCAAGCACTCCAGCCCGGGCCGATGGCAAAGGATGTGTCGATCGGCCCCTTGAGAAAGGCAAGCAGCTTCTTGTGCTCGGCCGCGGTCTTTTCGATGCCATTGCTGTCGAAGAAGCGGATCCGCTGGATGAGTTGGTCGCCAGTGCGGGTGCGAATCTCGACCTTGGTGCCCGGCGGCGTGTCGGCCTCCCAGTGGATACTGCCCAAGGTCACCAGCCCAGGCAGCTCAATCAGAGCGGACTCTATCTCGACTTCTGCGGGCACACCTTCGGCAAACAGCATGAGTTCGTTGAAGCGAGACCAGAAGCGGTCTCTGCGGTTTTGGTCGTCGCCGATAAAGTTGGCAAAGGTCAATAAATCGAGAAAGCGCACCTTGCGCACGGGATCCTGCACGTCGTTGAGGTAGCCAAAGAATCCGTTATCGACGTTTTTTACCCGCTCCGGCGGGGTGATTGCACGCCAGCGCAGCTTGCCTTGGGCATCGCGCTCCCCAGTGGACGTCCGCATCTGATAGCCGCGGATATTGCTGCCGGCGAAACGGACTTGGTCCAGCCACACCGTGCCGCCGATGTCGATGGTCAGCACATTGGCACCCGGGTTGAGGGGGTCTCGGGTGGGTTGCTGATAACTGATGCCGATATCCCCGTCGAAGGCCGGTCCCGGCGTTTTGCCAGCCGAGGTCAGATCCAAAGTGCCGCCCCCTTCGACTAGGCCGAGGCTGATGTTGTCTCCCCACCCCCAAGCTTCGACCTCGGCCAAGCGCGGCAACTCCCGGCGGTAGAATTCCCGCCGCCCACGGCGCTCTTCCTCCAAAGACTCATAGGTTTCGGCCTCCACCGGCTCTTCGCGGCCGGCAAAGTCGCGCACGAAGTAAACGATGTCGCCGCGTTCATGCGCCGGCAGAGCCTCCCAGGCGGTTTGGTCGATTTGCTCGGCCCGCCCCCCGCGCGTATCGGTGATCACAATGCGAATGGTTTCGATGAGCTTGCCCGTCCAAGCTGGATCGGCGCTGTTTTGTCGCAGTTTCTTTACAGCGCTAATCCCACCGGTAGGATCTACGAGGCCAGGATTGACCGGGGTCGCAAGGGTGGCTCCCCCAGTTGCGGCGGCACTTTGAAAGAAGAAGGTGCGCTGCTGGGTATTAGGCCCTTCGTGGGGGACAAACAGTTCGAAACTAATCCTGCCGTCGTCGGTAAGCGATAGTGTCTGATTGGGTGCAAACAGGAGGAGATACTTGAAGAAAGGATCGCCCAGCCCCTCTTCGACGAAGTGCACGAAGATCCCCTCCACGGGTACGGCACGGCCCAGATCGACCTCGACCCACCACTGCTCGATCGGGTCGTCTAGATCGGGTTCCCAGAAGGTGGTCGGATCGCCGTCGATGATATGGGCTGCCATCTCGATATTGGAGCCTGCGCGGCTGGCTCCGGCCCGCACCAGGTAGTCGTACACGAAATTTTTCTGGGTGTCCTGGACCGGTCGGCCGAGCACATCTACTTTCAGGGTGCTATCCACATTGAGAATGCGCGGGTCTTTGTTGGTGATCACGACCGGACGGGCGATGCTGGGATCGGAGAGGACGTTGTAGATCGAGCGCAGGTGCCGCGGACGCACCGCGCCCGAGTTGTCGATGGTGGTCAGGTGTTCGGGTTTTTTCCAGTGCTCCCAGTGGCTGCGCCCAGAGACGACAATGCGGTCGTCAACGATGTCGTACCCTTGCTGCGCGCTGGCCGGCAGCCATGCCCACAACAGGCAGTACGCGATGGCACTCCATTTTACTTTTACCACGATGGCACCTCCTTACAGGCGCTCGACGAATAAGGCGACTTGGCTTGCGCGCTCGGTGCGCAGGCGTTGGATGAGCGCGTCCATGAGCTCGTTCTGACGCCTTGCTTCCAAGATGCCCCGCGCTTGCGCTCGCGCTTGGGCGAAGGGTTGAATGTCGCCGCCCTCCTTGTGAAGCACCCGGAATACGGCAAATTGATTTAGCACCTCTACTGGCCCGCCCCATTCGCCGACCTCTGCGGCAAAGGCCGCATCTACAAGCTGGGGATAGCGCGCCCGCACCACCTTGCGCAGGTGCAGTGCACCGTCGTCGTGCGGGTCGCCGTGCGTTTCGACACCCGGGCGTGCCAACAACTCGGCGACGGTGCTGCCATTTGCAAGGGCTTCGCGCAACTGTTGAGCCTGCTCGCGGGTGGGTGCGAGGAGCTGGTTGATGTGGACGGATTCGGCCGTGCGGAAGCGCGTCTTGTTGGCCTCGTAGTACGCGGCGACTTGCTCCTCGCTGGGTACGGCCTTTGTCGCCGTTTCTACCTTGGTGAGCTGCTGTAAGACGAGGGCCTTGCGCTTGCGCTCGCGCCACTCGGCGAATTCGGCTTCTCGGTCCCATCCGCGCCGCTGGGCTGCCGCGGTCATCAGATAGGCTGGTAAGAGCGCGGCGCGGGCCAGCGATACTACCTGTGCGCTGTCTTGCAACGCGCCCCGGAAGCCGGCCGAGCGCAGGTCGTGGAGGTATTCGCCCAAAGAAATCGCCCCCCCCTCAAAGCGGTAGAGCGGCCGTGAGGCGAGCGAGTCGGCGAGATTCGGCTCGGCTAGCAAGGCCTGCAGACCTTCGGGGTATAACTGGAGGCCCAAGGAGCGGCTCAGGGTTTCTACTTCGATTTGCAGGCGACTCTCCCACTTTTCGCGGTACGCTGCGCGGGCGGCTTCTTCTGCGTAGTCAGCTTTGTCGGCTGGTCAGTCTTCGATAAAGCGATAGATTTGCCAGCCGCCTGCCAATCGCAACGGCTCGGCGATTTGGCTGACCGGCAGGGAGAGGAAGGTCTGTGGCGGAATGGAAAATCGCTGCGCTTGGGTGCGCCCAATCCAACCGACGACTCCGTCGCCCTGAGGGGCGAAAAGGTCGTTGGCTGCAAAGCGCTGCGCTTGTTCGGCGAAAAGCTCGCCCTCGTGTAGGGCTTGCAAGACGCGGTCCACCT
>JAJEEZ010000121.1:0-8327 GCA_022820705.1 Candidatus Latescibacterota bacterium
CTCGGCGATGTGCTGATGGTCGAACAGGGCGGAGAACTGACCGAAGCGATCCGCCTAGCCGAGGAGTTGGTGTCCTCCTATGCCGGGACCCTAGCTGCAGCCCAAGGGACCGTGCTCTTGGCCAATCTCCACTACGCTCAGGGCCGTTATGTTGAGGCCCGGGGCTATTACCAGACCTACTTGGACAACTACGAGCCTTTAGATGTGTTGGCCTATGCCGCCCAAAGCGGTCTAGGTGCCTGCCTTGAAGCCGAAGGGCAGCTTGTGGCCGCGGCTGAGCACTACGAAACGTATGCCACCGAGCAGGCCGGGACTATCCGCGAGGCGATGGCGCGGATGGAAGCAGCCCGCATATATGGGTTGGCCGGCCAAAGCAACAGGCAACAGGCCCTACTTGAACAGGTCAGTCGCACATTTGCCCAGTACCCAATTGCCGCACAAGCTCGAGCGGCACTAGCCATGTTCTAAAGGACCTGTTGATGGGCCGTGCAGATATCAAGGTTTTCGCCGGGCGGAGTAATCCCGCATTGGCCGAGGGCATTTACCAGTCGCTGGCCCTTGAGCCAGGGCGCATCGAGTTTATCGACTTTAGCAACGAAAATATAAAGGTGAAGATTTGCGAAAACGTGCGCGGACGCGATGTGTTTTTTATCCAAACTTCGTGTCCGCCCGTTAGCGACTACTTGATGGAGTTGCTCATAGCCCTCGACGCCCTAAAATACGCCTCGGCCGGTCGCATCACCGCGGTCTTGCCCTACTATCCGTATGCGCTGGCCGACAGCAAAGACGAGCCAAGAATTTCCGTGACGGGTCGCTTAGTGGCCGACCTGATCGCCGAGGCAGGGGCGGACCGCATTCTCACCATGACTTTACATAGCCCGCAGACTATGGGGTTTAGCCGGATTCTAGTGGATCAACTAAGCGGCGTCCCGGCAATATGCTCCTACTACGCCGACCTCGACCGAGATAACTTAGTCGCGGCCGCTCCGGACATCAGCCGCGCCAAGGTCACCGAAACCTACGCCCAGCGGTTGGGGTTGCCCCTCGTCGTCGTTGATCAAGCGGCCGGGGAAAACAGGGTCATTGGCGATGTAGCCGACCGAGATGTCGTATTCTTCGACGACGCGATCATTACTGGTGCTTCCATCCTCAAGGGAGCGGCCGCGGTCAAGGAGCGCGGGGCGTGCAAAGTCTATGCCGGTTGCGTCCACGGTACCCTAACTAGGGAGACAATAGCGCGGCTGGATCGATCCAACTTCCAAGCCTTAGCCATTACCGATACGATCCCCTTGCCGGCAGACGCCCGTACCCCTATGGTGCAGGTATGCTCCGTAGCCTCGCTCTTTGCCAGCGCCATTCGCGCCATCCACGAAGAAACGTCCATCAGCGCACTATTCAACTGAGGCGGGTGCCCTTGAAGATCGCAGTGCTCGCCGATATTCACGCCAATCTCGAAGCGCTAGAGGCCGTATTGATCGCTGCGGCCAACGCCGGTGCCGAGCGCATTATCTGCTTGGGGGACATCGTGGGATACGGTCCTGATCCTTTGGGTTGTATCTATCGGCTCAAGGAGGTAGAGGCCCAGATCGTATTAGGCAACCACGACCAAGCCATGCTAGAGCCGGTACGCATTCAGTCTTTTAATCTGTTGGCTCGTCCTTCGCTCTACCAAGCCTGCGAGATGTTGGGGGAGGAAGAACGCGACTTTTTGCGGCAAGGAGCCTTTCGGCGCGTGGAGCGCAATGCGGCTTTGTCCCACGCCAACCCCCTTAAGCCTGAAGAATGGGAACCCCTCCTCATGTACGATCGCGTCGCTTGGTGCATGAGCCACCTCAAATGGCCCTTGGCTTTTGTCGGCCATACGCACGAGGCGCGCATTTACTGCAAGATGCGTGACAATCCCATACCGCTGACTTCGGCTACGGCCGCCGTAGAGAATCACCAATTCCTGGTCTCCGTCGGCAGCGTCGGCCAACCTCGCGATGGCGACTGGCGGTCGGCGTACACTCTGTGGGATACCGACGAACAATGGGTCGAACTCCAGCGCGTCGAATACCCAGTCAAGCGGACCCAGCAGAAAATCGACGACCTTGGCTACCCCAACTACCTAGCCGAGCGCCTCGCTAAAGGGGAGTAGGCAGGGGCTGGTTACGCATGCAGGGCCGCATCATCAGAGTTTCTGGGCTACAGTGCCTCGTCGAGGTCGAGCAAAGCCACTGGCAGTGCAAAATTAGAGGCCGTCTCAAGGCAGGAGACCGCAAGACTAGCTCGCCGGTCGTCGCCGGTGACTGGGTTGAGATCGTGCCGACAGCCGAACGGACGGGCATCATCGAAGCGGTGCATACCCGCTCTTCCAAGTTCTCGCGTGGGGCTAGTGGAACGCGCCCGTTTGAGCAGATCCTCTTTGTCAATATGGAGCAGTTGGTCGTCGTCGTGGCTGCCAGTCAACCAAAGCCCCGCTGCGGCTTTATTGACCGAGCAATTGTCATGGCCCTAAAGGGGAATCTCCAGCCCGTGGTCTGCATCAACAAGGTCGATTTAGTCTCCCAAGAAGTTGTGGACACGCTGACGGCACCCTACGAAGCACTTGGTTATCCAATCTATCGCACCAGTGCTCTACGAGGCGATGGCATGGATGCGTTCAAAGCAGCCCTTATCAACCGCAGCACGGCCGTGGTCGGCCAATCTGGGGTTGGCAAATCGACCTTGCTCAACGGTGTTGAGCCGGGGTTGGGACTAAAGACAAAAGAAATAATGAAGCGCCACGACCGGGGCCGGCACACGACCACGGTCGTGCATTTGTTTAAGCTACAACAAGGTGGCTATGTGGCCGATACACCAGGGGTTAAAGAACTCCGCTTATGGGGGGTAAAATCCTCTGAACTAGCAGCGTATTATCCCGAATTAGAACCCTTGCGCGGCCAGTGCCAATTCGGCGATTGTAGCCACTTACACGAACCCGGTTGTGTGGTCCGGGCGGCGGTGGCAGCTGGTCGCATCGCGTCGGCGCGCTACGAAGGGTATCGACGCATCTTCGAAAGTTTGAGTAGCGATGAGTGAACTGACGATCAAGGATTTGCTCGCCACCTATGGGCAGCAACTGCGGCTGAAGCTGATCGCTGGTGCTGAGGGCCTACAGCGAACCATCAACAACAGCGATATCCATCGCCCCGGCTTGGCCCTGACGGGTTTTGTTGAGTTGTTTACTTTGGATCAATTACAGCTTTTGGGCAATACGGAAGCAGAATACTTGCGCACCTTGTCCGCAAACGAACGGCGGCAGGCACTCAAAATCATATATCAATTTGATATTCCATGCGTGGTTTGGACCGGTAGGGGACGCATGTTTCCCGAGTTACGACAGCTCGCCGATGAGTGCGCGGTACCACTTCTGAAGTCTGGATTCAACACGGCCGAGTTTACCCATCTCGTCCGTTTTTATCTCGACGAGATGTTCGCGCCCCAAATGTCCATGCACGGGACGCTGGTCGATGTTTCTGGGGTAGGGTTGCTCTTTCGCGGTCGCAGCGGCATTGGCAAAAGTGAAGTCGCCTTGGATTTAGTCGAGCGAGGACATCGGTTGGTGGCCGACGATGTGGTCATCATCAATCGCAAGCCCCAAGGCATTTTGGTAGGCTGTAGCTCGGAAATGCTCCAAGACCACATCGAAATTCGCGGCATCGGTATATTGGATGTAAAAAAGATGTTTGGCGCGTGGAGGACTCGGCGGCAGAAGCGGGTGGAGGTCGTGGTCAACCTCGTCGATTGGGACGAAAAATACGCCTACGAACGCCTTGGTCTTGAAGATAATAAGGTAATAATCCTCGGTGTCGAAGTACCCGAGGTTTTCATACCGCTGTTCCCCGGCAAAAATATCACGGTACTCGCCGAGACGGTAGCGATAGATTATCTCTTGCGCTTGGACGGGGAGTACGCGGCACGGACATTTAGCAACCGGCTCCAAGAGCAAATTAAGGCGAGCAAAAAACCATGATGACGCTCGGCGTGGCAGGCCATGCTCGCGAGATCGCCGTCCATCGGGACGCCTTGCAGGGTTGTCGCGATATCCAGCTCATACACGAAGCCGACTGTGCCGCAGTCTTGGAACAGAAGATAGATGGGCTGGTGTTGTTGCACGTGGAAGATAAATCGCATTGGATCGGCGTGGCCTTAGCGGCCGGTCTGCACGTTATGGCGACCCATCCAGTACAGGAGCTGAGCCATTCTGGGGTGTGCGTACTGTCCTTGGGGAAGCATACGCATCTTTGCTCGGCTTTAGCCGCTCAACAGGGCATAGCGCATTATTCTCTGGAGCTTTCTTTTGATTCGGCTTTATTCCACTCGCTTGGTCGCGAGACGATCTGCAACCAAGCGGCCTTGGACGTATGCGACCTATTGTTGAGTGCATGGGGACCGGTAGATGTGCTGTACAGCAGGATGCGCAACTTCTTTCATCTTGGTCGGATGGAGGACGTGTCGGTCGCGCTGCTGCGGATGCGCAACGGCGTCGAAGGTTCGGTTGCATTCATGGACTTTCCGGCTGTGGCTCCGACTTTGCGAGTCCGCTCGTATGCACAGGACGAAATGGTCGATACGTCTTGGCCTTGGGCGTGGGAAGCGGACGATCTAGCGGCGTACTATCGCAATTTCGTCGCCTGCATCCAAGGGCGCGCCCAGCCGTTATTGAGTTTAGAGCAGGTGGCCGAAAGCTATCGTCTTTTGGAATGGATCCGTACGTCGGCGAGACAAGATGCGATTTTGAATCGCAAGCAAATAAAATATAATTTCCTATAAAATTTTTTATGTAAACAAAAAATAAAAAAACAATCAACTACCAATCTTAATATAATCAGACGCATTATCGAGCAGCTTTTCGCGGTTTTCGTAATAGCGCATCGTCGTCTTTAGATCCTTGTGGCGCAAATGGGCTTGCACCTGTTGGGGCTTGGCTCCGCCTTCAATCGCCAAAGTGCAGCAGGTGTGGCGGAACATGTGCGCGGTGATGTTTTGGGGGAGACCGGCGCGCAGGGCATACTTCTTGACGATGTGATTTACCGATTGGTCGGTCAGCGGCTGACCCCGAGACTGGTTGCGCGACAGGCTGATGAAGACCTTGCCGGCGACCGGCAAGCCCTTTACCTGTAATTGCTCTTTGTATAGTTCAAGATGATGTAAGACGACGTTTTGTAGTTTGATCTCCTGAGCTACGCCCGATTTAGTCTCGGGCAGGTGCAGGATATAAAAGACGCCCTCCAAGGAAATATCCTCCCAAGCGACGCCTGCCACTTCAGAGCGGCGCAACCCGCCGAACGTGAGCAAGTGAAACATCGCCGCATCGCGCGTGCGGACCAAATCGTCTTTTTCTTCGGCGATGGCTTGCTGGATTTTGTTCAGCACCTGATTGGAAAGCGCTTTGCCAGCCAGTGTTTCATCTACCTTGTAGCCGCGCACCAACGTAGAGTCAGTGGGATTCTTCTCGATGTGGCCCAAGGCAACCAGCATCTTGAACAACGACTTCAGGCTAGACAATTTTCTGTTAATGCTGCTGCGCTTGTAGCCTTCGCTGGCGAGCTGATTTCTAAAGGCGACCACGTGCTCAAAGGTGATTGACTGCAAGACGGCGAGCGACACTTCATTTAGTTCCATGCCAATGGATGCAAAGAAATGCTGGAGATCGGCGTAATACGCACGCCGCGTGCGCTCGCTGAGTTGGCCGCTGAGAAATTGTTCCAAAGGGTCGTCCGCGACCAACGCTGGTGTCGGCGTCAGTTTGCGGACGACTGGATTGAGAGTCTGGCTCATTGAATGCTCACAGGGCTAAAGTTTGCAGTATCACAAATATAGCGAACCTCGCGGCATTTTGCCGCCGCATTTCACGTGGGATTCGCCTAGTTTTTATACTATTGATAATGCCTGTTATCGTTAGTATGATGAATAAAATTAAAAAAACTATAATTTTCGCAATAAACGCTCCATATCGCTCAATTTCATCTTTGCCATGATTGGCTTGCCTGTCGGACTTATATGCGGCGCGTCAACCTTTAACAATTCGTTGATCAAGTGCGCCATCGCCTCGGTGTTCAGCTTCTGTCCCTTCTTGATGCTCGCTTTGCGTGCATAAGCCAGGACGAGTGCTTCGCGCCAAGATTGTCCCGAATGTTCGCCGTCGCACACGTCGTTCAATAACTGATAAAAAACATCGCCTTCGCCGAAGCGGTCCAGTTCGGCGGGAACGGCTTCCACCAACACCGTCCGCTCGCCAAAATCCCGCACCGCAAAGCCTAGCTTGGCAATATCATCCCGCACTTGGTTGAAAACCTCGAAATCCGCCGCGCCCATTTCTAGTTGTATAGGAAAGAGCAATTGCTGGCTCTCGCCGGCCATGCCCTCCATTTGCGCCATGGCTCGATCATAGTTGACGCGTTCATGCGCAGCCTGTTGATCAATGAAGAGCAAGCCGTCGAATACCTCGACGAGGATATATTGGTTGTGGACCTGCCACATCGCGGCGTCTTCGGCCACGGCGATTTTGGCCGCGGCTGGAGCCACCAAGGCCATAGTGAGCTGGTCATCTGCATACTCTGCGGACTCAGGCACTGCGGACGTAGCCCTCTGCAATACTGGCGACGTTGGTTCTCCCACGCGCACTGCTTCACTTCGCTTTAGTGAGAAAACTGGCTCAGTACCTGCAGCACTGCTGTCGTAGACAAAAGATTGCGTGTCGGGCAGGCGCAAACTCTGTCGGACGCTACTCTCAAGAGCGGTAATGACCTGCCCTTCGTTAGCCAAGCGAATTTCCCGTTTCGTCGGATGGACATTGACGTCGATTTTCCTTGGGTCCATATCGATCCAGAGCATGAATACCGGATGATGGCCTTCGGGGAGTAAACCTTCAAAGCACCGCTGTACGGCGTTGGCTATCAATCGCGAAGAAATGGGACGCCCCTGTACGATGAGGTATTGCTTGCTCTTGCTTCGGCCGCAGTGTTCGGGACCGGCTAAAACCCCTTCGATTTTGAGGCCTTCTTCCTTGTATGCGAGATCCAATAGTTCGGCGTCGGGAGCAGTCTGGATGCCCAACAGCTCGGCAGCCCGCTCCCGACGAGATACCGGGGCGTAGTTCAATACCTGGCGATCTTGGTGCAAGAATTCAAAGCCAAGGGCCGGATAACCAGCGGCTAAATGGATGATGGTTTGCGCCACGTGGCGAGCTTCCGCATCGACGGAGCGGAGAAACTTGCGGCGGGCTGGTGTATTAAAAAACAGGTTCTTTACCACGATGGTCGTGCCACGCGCTCGGCCCATACTGTGCATCTCCCGCTCTATTCCCCCTTCTACAACCAAGCGCGTCCCCACTTCATCTTCCTTCGCTCGCGATTCTATGACTAGGTGTGCTACCGCACCAATGCTGGCTAGGGCTTCGCCGCGAAACCCTAGCGTCTGAATGCGAAACAGATCGGCAACTGAAGCCATTTTGCTCGTGGCATGACGGCGCACGCATAGAGCCATATCCTCCCTGTCCATGCCCGAGCCATCGTCGGTCACGACGATCAACTGCTTGCCACCGGCCTTGATTTCCACGCGGATTCTAGTAGCCCCCGCATCGATCGAGTTTTCGACCAATTCCTTCACGACCGAAGCTGGCCGTTCTACAACCTCGCCAGCGGCTATTTTCCCAATGAGACTTTCGTCGAGAACGCGAATATTACTCGCCATATATCTTCACAACTCAGCCCAGAGCCGATCGGCTTGTTGCCGAAATTCGGTTTGGGTAATTTTGCCTTGTTTGAGCGCGGTTTCCAAGTCGCGCAAGCGGCGGCGCGGTCCTCCTCCCCCTTTGATATCTAGCCGTATTTGGGACCAGATATGCCATCCTCCCACTCCGAGCAATAAGGCGATGAAAACCACACCTCCCCACCACGAGGCACCTTGTTCTTGACGCACTGCGCCCCCCTTTTGTCGCCAGTCTTCGGCCACGGTTGAGTCGGGCTCGGCTAGCTCGATTCGCTTGGCTACAGCCTCGCCGTTGATCCCTTGGACGCGGACGGCTCTTGTAAGCTGCCAAGCAAATCCTTGGGGTTGCACGATCAGATACTCAATTTGATCGGATACGAGAAGCCGATCAAATTGTTCTCTAGTAACTAGTACGGCCATAGGACTCAGCATGTTGAACAGCAACACGACCGCCAATAAGAAGGATGCCACCGCAAGAGCGAAATATGTAGGTTGTGTTTGTTTTTCTTTCATTTTTTGTTTACATATTAATTTTTATAGGATGTTTATTATTAATGATTATTCTCAAATGAACAGCCACAATTCTATATCAC
>JAJEEZ010000437.1:0-6624 GCA_022820705.1 Candidatus Latescibacterota bacterium
CTTAAGCGTCCTCGCCGGTATAGCCGACGCAACCACGGCCGCCGCGCTTTTCTTAGGCAGCGGCACCTCGGCCCTATTGGCCCTATTGGCCTTATTCGCAGTATGGTTGCGAGCTCCAACAGCGAGCCGCCTCAACTCCAGCCTCGGCCTCGGTCTCCTCAACAGCACCCGCAAGCCCAGCCGCAGCACCCTCTGCACATCCCTCGTCGCCTGCGCCACCTTCGTCATCGTCGCCGCTGGAGCGCACCGACAGGTCGAGTGGGCAGACGATCCAAGCACGGGCGGTTTCGCACTCGTCGCCGAGGCAGAAATTCCCCTGCACCAAGACCTCAACAGCGCGGACGGTCGCTTTGAATTGGGACTATCAACAGACTTGGGCACCGCGCACTTTTTTCCCTTCCGCGTCCTGCCCGGTGACGATGTAAGCTGTCTCAACCTCTACATACCCCAAACCCCGCGCGTCCTCGGTGCCCCGGACGAGTTCATCCAACGCGGCGGTTTGCCCTTCCGGCAGACGCTCGACCTAACGCCAGACGAGCGCGCCAATCCCTGGCAATTGCTCCAGCGCGATTTGGGACCGGGCATCATCCCGGCCATCGGCGACTTTAATTCAGCTCAGTGGATTTTGCACAAGCGTCTGGGCGACGACATCCCAATTGCGGAAGGTGTGGCCGTGCGGCTGGTCGGCCTGTTGGACGGCAGTCTGTTCCAGAGCGAATTGCTCATTGCCGAGGATCGCTTCGCCGCGCACTTCCCCGAACGCGAAGGCTATGGCTACTTCCTAGTCGAAACGGAACAACCAGCCGCCGTCGCCGCCGCGCTCGAAAAGGGACTAGCATCCTACGGCCTCGACGCCACCCTGAGCGCCGAGCGCCTCCGAGGCTTTCGCGCCGTCGAAAACACGTACCTAGCAACCTTTCAGACGCTGGGCTTGCTCGGGCTGCTCTTGGGAACTTTGGGTTTGGGGATCCTCATTCTGCGCAACGTCCTCGAGCGCAGCGGCGAGTTGGCGGCCTTGAGTGCCTGTGGCTTTCGCCGCGCTCGCTTAGGGGCGATGCTGCTCTACGAGCACGGCTTCCTCCTGCTAGCGGGAGAGGGAATAGGCAGCGTCGCCGCTCTCATCGCCGTGGCCCCTCGCCTCTTAGACCCCACGCCCCTGCCTTGGGTCTCGCTGGGCATCTCGCTCGGCTTGGTCTTCGCCGCTGGCCTGTTGGCATGTGCTGCCGCCAGTCACTCGGCCCTGCGCCGCCCCCTGCTAGCAGCCCTGAAGGCCGAATAGACGTAGGGGGCGGTTCGCGAACCGCCCCTACTGGCCAATGCAGTACAGGTGCGACTCCGTCCGCAGAAAAATCCGCCCCCCGGCAATGGCCAGCGACGACAGCGTATAAGCCCCGTCGAGTTCGTTAGTCGCCAGCACCTTGTACTCTGGTCCGGCCTGCAGTACGGTCGTCACCGCATTTTCATTGACCACGTAGAGCTTGCCGTCGGCCAGCACCAGCGAGGCGCTAACCGTCCCTTGGGCCGTGCGCTCCGGCCCCCACACCACCGCGCCCGTCTTGGCATCGAGGCAGGTAGCCCGCCCGCGATCATCGACCATGTAGAAATAGCTACCATCGGTAACAGCCGAAGGCACATCTGGTCCGCCCGCCCCCGTCCACTTCCACGCCAAGTGACTCTCGCTAATGTCCCCCGTACCACCGGCGCGGAACGCTAGCACCGGATTGCGGCGACTGGTCGCGTACACCATCCCGGCAACCGCTACCGGCGACCCAACCACTCGGTAATTCCGCTCCTTGCCCGGATTCAAGCCGCCCGCCCGCCAAACCTCTTCTCCGGTAGCTGGATCGTGGCCGGTGACATAGTCGCCGCCGGAGACGACGATTTGCGTCTGGCCGTTGTGTTCGAGTACCACGGGCGTGGTATAGGCATCCGGTGACTCGCCCGGCGCGTCGGTTGGCCGCTCCTGCCGCCACGCGACCTCGCCAGTAGCCGCGTCAAAGGCGATCAGGTAGGAAGGATCGTCCGTATTCATCCCGTGCAAGACCTCGACGAAGAGCTTGCCGTCGTAGAGCAAGGGCGAAGAGGCGTAGCCCCACATCAGGCCGAAGGGGCCGTGCTCAGCCTGCAAGTCGTAGTGCCACAGTTCCTCACCATCCATGTCAAAGGCCCGGATCATCCCCGTCCCCGTAACCGCCAGCACGCGCTCGCCATCCGTGACCGGCGAAGGCGAGGTGTTGTTGTGCTTGCGCCAATAGGCATTGCCCTCGGCGAGCGTGCGCTGCCACAACACACTGCCATCAGCCGTTGACAAACAGCCCAAAAGCAGCTTTTCGCCGCCCTGAATCTCCTCGCCCGAATTAGGCGACATCAAAAAGACCCGCTCGCCCCACACCACCGGCGTGCTCCCGCTCCAAGAGGGCAGCTTCCTACTCCAGACCACATTCTCGCTCGCACTCCAAGTAGTCGGCAAGTTCACGGCCTCGCTAACGCCGTTGTGGTTGGGGCCGCGCCACTGGGGCCAGTACTCTTCAGCACCGGCGCGCAAAGTGGCCAAAAGCAGCAGTGAGACGATCGCGTAATTTTTCATGGTTTGCTCCTCTCTGTTATCAGCAAAACTGCACTGCAAATCACCAATTGACAAGCAGCGATCACTGACCGATAGCGTATCCTCCATCTTTTCGCCTTGGCACTCGTTACTAGTCTGCAAAAGTTGACGTTCCCGCTTTTTTGTAGTAACATAAAATAAATGGAATTTGAATTCGATCCGGCCAAACGCGATACCACCCTGCAGCTCCGTGGCTTAGATATGGCCCACGCCCCAGACGTTTTTGCCGGGGCGACGCTGACCGTCGAGGATAATCGCAAGGATTATGGAGAGCCTCGGTACATCACGATTGGGTTCCTTGCCAACCGCATGGTGATCCTTGCATGGACGCAACGAGGCAAGGTGCGCCGGATCATTCAGCATGAGGAAAGCCAATGAACGAGAACAAGCCGTATATGGACCTCGATTCCGATGACGACCTGCCGGATCTCGCCACCCCGGAATGGCAGGCAAAATTCGCCCAAGTCCCAGTTCAGCGAGGCCGACCAAAGGCCGCCGTGACCAAGGTCTCTACTACCATCCGACTAGATCCCGATGTGTTGGCTGCCTTTAAGGCCAGTGGTCCCGGTTGGCAGACTAGGATCAATCAAGCGCTGCGGAAGAGTGTTGGGCTATAGTAAATCTTATTCTACCCGCCCCTCGCGCGTCAGGTCGTAGCACCCGTGCCGATCAATGACGTCCATTCCTAGCGAATGCCCAGTGCAAACGGCTGCGAGAAATTAACGCTCTCCTGCGTTGTACATGCAAATTTACCAATGTCACTCATTCGATAAACTTCCTAAGCCGGGATAATCTTTATAGCGCGTGGATCAAAGGATACCATCCTTCATCAACTTATGTATGTGCTTATAGCACACAAAATTCTTCCGCTTTGCGCCCACTACACAGCTCTCAGAGTCAATCTTTGAACCAGCTTGAGGATAGAAACGCGGGCTTCTAGGATGGTAGGTCCTCAGCCAACAGACTTTCCCATTATCTTCCCTTAGATCCACAATACGCGCGATGGAATTAGCGATACCTTTTACTTCTTCGACTTCGGTATCTATACCACCTTCACCAAAAACGTGCTCTTTCGACTCATCGTGCGCGGAGTCGCCCTGGGTAACGATCACGTTGGGCGCAAGAATTCTCAGTTCCTCACTAAGATAACAGCCACAATTCTTGTACACTTGCCTAGGCTCTTGACTCGATCCATTGGAGCAACACTTCGCCGTTCTCACATGAACGAAAAGCTCCTCTACTATTTTTTTACTCTTGGATTCTTTATTCTCTACTGGTCTAGGAAATGGCTTAGATGTGATGAAGGGGTGAAGAAGGCTCCGCACCATCGCCAAAGTTTCCCGCCAATGCGGGTTCAGTTTCAGTGAGAGAGATTTTTTCTCTGCAGAGGGCATCGGAGCGGACAGGGAGACAACCACGATACGGGGGATGCTGTCGCCTCGGTACTTCTTGTTTTTGTAGCACCGGTTGATTTCAACGCCATCCATCCGAGGCGAAAAGGTAAACTTCTCGCCTTTATCCAAAGATTTGTACTCTTCACAGCAGACCTTCCGACAGTCATCCTTCTTAGGACAACAAAAAACGCTAAACATCTCGTCGTAGTTGCCCTTTCTATCTTCCACAGGTGCGATACCAACGCGTTCATAATAGTGATCGAGTTGTCTTTGCATCTCACTCACGAATAGTCTCCTTTTTAAAAATTTTATATCACTGAGTGCAAGCGATAGAAAAATTGGTTTTTTAGCACGGCTTTCTCTATTCTCCTCCTAGCGAGCCCCAGCAACAAACGGCACCCACGGCTCCCCGTACTCGTTGCCAGCCCGATCTCGGCCCCGCGCCAGATACACTGCGTGCGTTGCGTGTGGCCCCGTACTCCGCACCTTCACAGTCGCCGGCATGTAGCGCATGGTGTAGCCGCAGCGCCGCTTGGCACTGGTGTTGGGATTGGAGCCGTGGATCATTTTGGAGTGATGGATGTGGCATTGGCCCTCGCGGACCTCCAAATCGACGACCCGCGACATGTCAACTTGCTCAGCCACGATCTCCCGTCCAAAGACGTGGGTATTGTGATCGACCTCCACGTAGTCGGAAAAGCCATGTCGGTGCGAATCGGCGACAACTCGCATACAGCCGTTTTCTCGCGTCGAGTCATCGATGGCCAGCCACACGGTCAGGACTTCGTGTTCGCTGAGCCGCTCATTCCAATACGCCGAATCTTCGTGCCAAGGCACGCGCTTGCCGTCGCCGGGCGGCTTGCTGATAAAGTGGCTCGACCACAAGACAATGTCCGGGCCGATAAACGCCTCGACAAAATCGAGCACCTCGTCGGCGAGCAGCCACTCGAAAAGCTCAGGATGGGCAAAGTGCGGCACGTCCATAGCCTCAGGTCGTTTACCCGCAGGCAAATCGGCCAACAAGCCAGCGAATAATGATTGCAAGCGCTGGAATTTTTCAGCGGGAAAGAGCGGGTGTTGATAGACGAAATAACCGTGATCGCGGTAGAACTGCACGTCCTCAGCAGTCACGTGCAGGGAATGGGAAATGCTCATCGGCGAATACCTTTCTCGTAGTGGCGATCTCAATATACGGCAATCCACTCACCCGTGCAGAATCGGATGCCCCGCGCCCTTAAACCAGCCCCAGTCGAGGATAAACGACAGAAAAACCCCGCAGAAAAACCCGACGACCAGCCCAATGAACAGCGGTTTGAGCCGCTGGTAGAGTGCCACGCCGCCAAAGCGCAAGATCAACGCCTTGCACGCCCATGCCAAGAAGACCGAGAACACAATCCGCTTGACCATCCAAGTCGAAGCTACCGCTAGCCCAACCGGATGCAGAGGCCACCACGCGATTCGGTAGTGCAAAAACGCCAGCACCACATAGCCCACCACCCCACTACCGGCCAAACCGAGCTTATCCCAATCGACGGGCGCGGGGTTGCGCGTCTGCTCGGCGACCCAGTCGAACGCTCGGCCTCCTGCACCCCCAGCCGCATTAAAAAACCACGACCGCAGATTGCTCGCTCCATAGTCGTAGCACAAGTAGATCATAAAGCTGGTGGTCGCGACAAAGCTGACTACGACCGCCAAGCCAATGGCCAAGGCTAGCCCCCCGCTGCGTCGATGCGTGTAGTAATCGTGCAGCTTGAGCGCATTGGCTGCCGACGGCATAAAGGTCGATTGCACATCGCTGCACCACGCAAAAGTCAGCGCCAGCGCGACCAAGTTCTGCGGTCCCAAGGCAGAGCCAGCCGCAGCCACGACCATGCCCTGAGCACTCATCGGCGTCGTCAAATAGTGCAGACCCGCTTGCACCACCAGCCGCGTAATGCCCAAAAAGATCGTCAGCGCAGCCGCCAAATAGAAGGCCGCCAAGTGCAAGTCCAAGCCGCTGCGCCAAAGCCAGCCGAGGATAAAGCACAGTCCGGCCAACCCACCACCCACGGCGACCCGATAGGAAATCATCTCGTCGCTGTCGTCAATCCGCCCGGTGCGTCCCAGCGCAGTGCGCCACACGGCCGCTAAGTGACTCCGCGCCATCCACAAGCTCCACCCCACCATCGCCACAAAGGCCCCCCAAGACTGCCAAGACAAAGGCGTCCCGCCGTACACAGACGGATCGGCGCGCAAATTGAAAAGCCCCGTTTCGTTAATCACGCCTAGCTGCACCAAGTAGAGCAGATGGAAGAACCAGACGCTGAACGAAATGGCCAGCGGGGCCAAGTACATAAACCCCAAGACTGGGAAGTACAGCAACAAGTTGATGGGCGGCGCTTGGGGAATGAGGGAAAAGGCCCATTCCTGAAAGACGGGCACCTGCGCCAAGCCGGGATGAAAGTAGCTGGGAATGTTGAAGGCGATTAGGCCAAAAGGAATAGCAAAGCCGATCCAGAACACCCGGGTCTTGAGCGCGGGCGGCAGCGCCGACCCGGGGGCCTCTTCAGTCAGCATCAAGGCCACTTCAGTCAGGGGAAAGGTCAACCGCTCGCGCTCCATCCAATGCCGGCGCAGCAGCACCAC